>DASQUI010000055.1:0-6056 GCA_035641375.1 Actinomycetota bacterium | reverse complement strand
TGAGGAACTCGGGGCGGAACGCCGCTCGCAGCTCCCCCTGCACCCGGTCCCGCCGTTCGTCGGGTGAAAGGGACTCGTCGAAGAACCACCGGCCGCCCAGATTCGACGTCATGACGACCACCGTGTTCGTGAAGTCCACCGTTCTGCCCTGTCCGTCGGTCAGCCTGCCGTCGTCCAGGACCTGCAGCAGGACGTTGAACGCGTCGGGGTGCGCCTTCTCGATCTCGTCGAGGAGCACGACCGAGTACGGCCGGCGCCGCACCGTCTCGGACAACTGCCCGCCCTCCTCATACCCGACGTAACCGGGCGGGGCTCCGATGAGACGGGCCACGGCGTGGCGCTCCTGGTACTCGCTCATGTCGATGCGGACCATGGCCCGCTCGTCGTCGAACAGGAACTCGGCCAGGGCCCGGGCCAGCTCGGTCTTTCCGACTCCGGTGGGGCCGAGGAAGATGAACGAGCCGATGGGCCGGTCGGGGTCGGCCAGGCCGGCCCGAGCTCGCCGGATCGCGTTGGCCACCGCCGATACCGCCTGGTCCTGCCCGACGACTCGCCGGTGCAAGGCCTCCTCCATCCGCACCAGCTTGGCGACCTCGCCCTCCATCAGCCTCGAGACGGGAATGCCGGTCCACGTCGAGACGACTTCGGCCACGTCCTCCTCGTCGACCTCCTCCTTGAGCATCTTCCGGTCGGCCTGAACCTCGGCCAGTCGCTGGTTGGCCGCGGCCAGCTCCTTGTCCAGGTCCACGAGGCGACCGTAGCGGAGCTCGGCGGCGCGCTGGAGGTCACCCTCCCGCTCAGCCCGCTCGGCCTCCGCCCGAACGTCCTCGTGCTCGGACTTGAGGGCCCGGAGCCGGGTGATGTGCTCCTTCTCCCGGTCCCAGTGGGCCCGCATCGACGACATCCGCTCGTGGAGGTCGGCCAGCTCGCGCTCCAGCTTCTTCCGGCGTTCCCGCGACGCCGCGTCGGTCTCCTTCTGGAGCGCGGCACGCTCGATCTCGAGCTGCCGGATGCGACGGTCGACCTCGTCGATCTCGGTGGGCATCGAATCGATCTCGATGCGGAGGCGGCTGGCCGCCTCATCGACGAGATCGATGGCCTTATCGGGGAGGAACCGTCCGGTCACGTAGCGGTCGGAGAGCACCGCCGCGGCGACGAGGGCCTCGTCCTTGATGCGAACGCCGTGGTGCACCTCGTACCGTTCCTTGAGACCCCGCAGGATGGCGATCGCGTCCTCGACGGATGGTGGCGAGACCACGACGGGCTGGAACCGCCGCTCCAGCGCCGGGTCCTTCTCGACGTGTCTCCGGTACTCGTCGAGGGTCGTCGCCCCGATGGCTCGCAGCTCGCCGCGAGCCAACATCGGCTTCAGCATGTTGCCGGCATCGACGGCGCCCTCGGCGGCCCCGGCGCCGACCACGGTGTGCATCTCGTCGATGAACGTGATGATCTCTCCGCCGCTCTCGGCGATCTCGCGCAGGACGGCCTTCAACCGTTCCTCGAACTCCCCGCGATACTTCGAACCGGCTACGAGTGCGCCGATGTCGAGCGCCACGACGCGCTTGCCCTTCAGGCCCTCGGGGACGTCGCCGTCGACGATGCGCTGGGCCAGGCCCTCGACGATCGCCGTCTTCCCCACGCCCGGCTCACCGATCAACACGGGATTGTTCTTGGTGCGGCGGGACAGGACCTGGATGACCCGGCGGATCTCGTCGTCTCGGCCGATGACGGGGTCGAGCGAGCCGCGCCGAGCCAGCTCGGTCAGATCCCTCGAGTACCGCTCCAGGGCTTGGTACTTGTCTTCGGGGTTCTCGTCGGTGACGCGGTGACGTCCTCGAACCTCGGCCAAGCCGCGGAGGACGGCATCTCTGGTCAGCCCGGTCTCTGCCAGGAGCCGCGACGCGGCGTCGTCGGCGCCGAGCATCGCCAAGAGCAGGTGCTCCGTGGAGACGTACTCGTCGGTGAGGCCCGTCGCCTCGTCCGCGGCCTGCTGGAGCATCGCCGTCGCGGCACGGGACAGACCCACCTCCTGGGCGGGGCCGAACACCTTGGGAATCCCGTCGATCAGTTCGTCGACGCGGTTGCGCAGCGTCCCCGGGGCCTGGCCCAGGGCATGGAGCAGCGGATAGACGACGCCTTCAGGGTCCGACAGCAGCGCGAACAGGACGTGGGCCGGCTCGACCTGCTGGTGGTTCCGGGCCCGGGCCTGCTCCTGGGCCCCCTGGAGCGCCGCCCTGGCCTTCATCGTCAGCCTGTTGGCGTCCACGTCAGTGCTCCTCCCACGGCATCCGGGGGACGTCGCGCAGCCGAACGATGGCCGTCGTGCGGCCCCCGACGCGTGATTCGAGCTCCTCCATGGCCAGGCGAACCCGCTCCAACTCGCGCTGGAGCTCGAGGATGCGCTTCACGCCCTCGAGGTTGATCCCCGCATTGGTCAGCTTCTGAATCAGCCGCAGTCGGGCGATGTCGCGCTCCGAGTAGCGCCGCGTGTTGCCGGCCGTGCGCTTCGGACGCAGCAGCCCCCGGCGCTCGTAGATGCGCAAGGTCTGGGGATGCACGCCGGCCAGCTCGGCGGCGACGCTGATGATGTACAGCGCGCGATCGTCGCGGATCTCGTCGCTCATCGCTTCACCCCCTCATCCACACCGAGGTGGGTCCGCGGGCTCTCGCCGTTGGACTCTTGCAGCTTCTGGAGCAGATCCTTCTGCTCGCGGGAGAGTCGAGCAGGGACGCGCACCTGCACGGTCACCAGCAGATCTCCCTTCCCGCCGCCCGGCTTGGGCGCACCCCGCCCCCGGACCCGGAACGTCTTCCCGCTCTCGGTCCCCGGCGGGATCTTCAGCGTCACCTCGCCGTGCATCGTCGGCACCGGCACCTTGGCGCCGAGCGCCGCCTCCGGATACGTGATGGGCAGCGTCAGCGTCAGGTTCGGTCCACTCCGGCCGAAGAAGCGGTGCGGAGCCACACGAACCACCACGTACAGGTCACCGGCCCGGCCACCCGGCGGGCCCGGCTCGCCGCGGCCGGACAGCCGGATCCGGGTGCCGTCGTCGACCCCCGAGGGGATCTTCACCTTCAGCTCCCGGGTCGATCGGGTGTGACCGGAGCCGCGACACGTCGGGCAGGGCTCTTCGACGATGCGCCCGGCTCCACTGCACCGCGGGCACGTCCGGGCCAGGGAGAAGAAGCCCTGATCCACGGCCACGGTCCCCCGGCCGGCGCACTCCGGGCACGTCACGATGTTCGTGCCGGGCTTGGCTCCAGAGCCACCGCACGTCGTACATGCGGCCGCCCCGGTGATCCGCACCGGCACCGTCGCGCCGGAGAGCGCGTCCTCGAACGAGACGCGAACCTCCGCCTCCAGATCCGCGCCCCGTGCCGACGATCGCCGTCCGCCGCCAGCGCCGAAGATGTCGCCGAAGATGTCGCCGAGCCCGCCCTCGAAACCGAGGTCCTCGAAGCGGATCCCACCGGCGGCACCGGGACCGCCGGGGCCGAAGCGGACCCCGCCGGCACCCATCTCCCGGACCTTGTCGTACTCCTTCCGCTTCTGCTCGTTGCCGAGGACATCGTAGGCCGACGACACCTCCTTGAACCGTTCCTCGGCCTGCCCGTCGTCCCGGTTGGCGTCGGGATGATGCTGCTGAGCGAGCTTCCGATACGCCTTCTTGATCTCGGCCTGGCTGGCGTTCTTGGGCACGCCGAGCACCGCGTAGTAGTCCTTCTCGAGCCACTCGCGGTTGATGCTCACGGCCTCACCGCCTGGCGACCTTCACTCCGGCGGGGCGGATCACCCTTCCGCGCAGCCGATACCCGGGACGCAGCACGTCGGCCACGTACGGGTCGCCCTCGCCGCCCTCGGCCTGGAACAGCGCCTCGTGGACCTCGGGGTCGAACGGCTTTCCGTCGGCCTCGATCCGCTCCACGCCCTCGGCGCGCAGCGTGTCGAGCAGCTTCGCGTACACGATCTCCACCCCGCGCACGAACTTCTCCATCTCCGGCTTCTGCTCGGCGGCAACCAGGGCCAGCTCGAACTCGTCGAGCACCTCCAGCAGGCGCGCCACGAACGGCTCGACGGCCGCCTCCATGGAACGGGTCTGCTCGCGGAGGACCCGCTTCCGGTAGTTGTCGAACTCGGCCTTCAGTCGCTTCAGGTCGTCGAGGTACTCCGCCGCCTCCGCCCGCGCCCGATCCAGCTCGTCGACGGAGGAAGGCTCGCTCGCATCGGCCGGCGGGGAGGGCACCTCGTCGTCGTCGGAGGGCGGGCGGACGCGCCGCTTGTCGGTTACGTTGACCTCGCGGCGCGCCCCCTCGTCGTTTGGGTGTCGCTTCTCCGTCATGCCTTCGCCTGGATCTCGATCCGGCGCGGCTTGGCCTCTTCCTTCTTCGGGATGTCGAGCGTCAGCAGCCCATCCTCGAACGAGGCGTTCACCGCGTCGACGTTCGCGGTCTGCGGCAGCGTCAGCGTTCGCGAGAACTGCCCGTAGCGGCGCTCGACGCGGTGGAAGTTGTCCTCGGACAGCTCGCGATAGAACTTCCGCTGCCCGGTGATCCGCAGCGCCGAGTCCTCAACGGAGATGTCGACGTCGGCCGGGTCGATCCCCGGGAGCTCCAACGTGATGACGAACCGCTCCTTGTCCTCGTAGACATCCATCGTCGGCGCCCACGTGCCGCGCATGTCGTCCTCGCCGAAATCCCGGCCGAAGAGCCGGTTCAGCTCACCGTGGATGCCCATCAGATCCCGGAAGGGATCCCATCTCATGATGTTGCCCATTCCTTACGCACCTCCTTCGTCCACGATCTCGCCCTCGACGACGTCCTCGCCGCCGGGGGCCTCTTCCTCGCCGCCTCCGGTCGAGGCGGCCTGCTCCTGCTGCTGCTGCTGGTACACCGCCTGGCCGACCTTCTGGAAGGCCTGGGTCAGGGTCTCGGTGGTCGCCTTGATGCGATCGACGTCTTCCCCCTTCAGCGCCTCCTTCACCTCGGCGATGGCCTTCTCGACCTCCTCGCGGTCGGCCTGCGGCACCTTGTCGCCGAGCTCGCCGATCGTCTTCTCGGCCTGGTACGCGAGATTGTCGGCGTTGTTTCGTGCCTCCGCAGCCTCGCGGCGCCGGTGGTCCTCTTCGGCGAACTGCTCGGCCTCCTTCATCATCCGGTCGATGTCGTCCTTGGCCAGGGCGGTGCCGCCGGTGAGCGTCATGGCCTGCTCCTTGCCGGTGGCCGTGTCCTTGGCGGAGACGTTGACGATCCCGTTGGCATCGAGGTCGAACGTCACCTCGATCTGGGGCATCCCCCGAGGGGCGGGCGGGATGCCGGTGAGCTGGAACCGACCCAGGCTGCGGGCGCCCGGCGAGTACACGGTCTCCGCCTCACCCTGGAGGACGTGCACCTCGACCTGGGTCTGATTGTCGTCGGCCGTCGTGAAGATCTCCGACTTCTTGGTCGGGATCGTGGTGTTCCGCTCGATGAGCTTGGTGAAGATCCCGCCCTTCGTCTCGATGCCCAGCGAGAGCGGCGTCACGTCGAGCAGGAGGACGTCCTTGACCTCGCCCTTCAGCACCCCGCCCTGGATGGCCGCGCCGACCGCCACGACCTCATCGGGGTTCACGCCCTTGTGGGGGTCCTTGCCCCCGGTGAGCTTGCGGACGAGCTCCAGGATCATCGGCATCCGGGTGGCCCCGCCCACCAGGATGACGTGGTCGATGTCCGCCACGTCCTTCCCCCAGTCCTTCACGGCCTGCTTGAACGGGTCCTCGCATGCCTGGACGAGGTCCTCGGTCATCCGCTCGAACTCGGAGCGAGTCAGCTTCATCTCCAGGTGCAGCGGGCCGTCGGCGCTCGCCGTGATAAACGGGAGGTTGACGTGCGACTCCTGGACCTGGGAGAGCTCGATCTTGGCCTTCTCCGCGGCTTCCTTGAGCCGCTGCATCGCCATCCGATCCTTGGACAGATCGATGCCGTGGGCGTTCTTGAACTCGGTGACCATCCAGTCGATGATCCGCTGGTCCCAGTCGTCCCCGCCGAGCTGCGTGTTGCCGGCGGTGGCCTTCACCTCG
>DASQUI010000054.1:0-2704 GCA_035641375.1 Actinomycetota bacterium | reverse complement strand
CGAGTCCGACGAGCAGGTCGTCTCGGCGATCCGGGCCGGCCTCGACGCCGGGATCACGTGGATCGACACGGCCGAGGTCTACGGGAGCGGCACGTCCGAGGAGCTGGTCGGCCGGGCCGTCGAGGCCCGCCGCGACGATGTCGTCCTGGCCACCAAGGTCGCTCCCCGTCCCAGCGGTTCCGGATTCGGGGCCGAGGACGTCCGCCGGGCCTGCGAGCGGAGCCTGAAGCGGCTCGGCACCGATCGCATCGACCTGTACCAGCTGCACTGGCCCGATCGGCGGGTCGCCGTCGAAGAGACGTGGGAGGCCATGGCCCTCCTCGTCGACGATGGATTGGTGCGGCACATCGGCGTCTCCAACTTCGACCGCGGCCTCATCGAGCGGTGCCTGGTCATCCGCCACGTGGACTCGCTGCAGCCCCAGTTCTCGATGCTGCACCTGCGCAACCGGGACCTCATCGCGTGGTGCGGTGAGGCGGGCGTCGGAGTGGTCTCGTACGGCCCGCTGGCGTACGGCCTCCTGACCGGGGCGATCACCGCCGACACGGAGTTCGAGCCGGGGGACTGGCGCGCCGAGGGCGGCCAGAGCTATTACCGGCAGATGTTCGCCCCCGGGAAGCTGGAGCGCAGCCTGGCCGTCGTCGAAGCGGTGCGCCCCATCGCCGATCGACTGGGGATCACCGTGGCCCAGCTGGCCCTAGCGTGGAACGTCCACCAGCCCGGAGTCACCGCGGCCATCGCCGGCAGCCGTGACCCCGACCACGCCCGGCAGAACGCCGGGGCGGGGGACGTGGAGCTGGACGACGCAACGGTCGGCGAGCTTGAAGAGATCCTCCCGCTTGGTCCGGACGGAGCGTAGGCCGTGAACGAGTGGGAGTCGCTGGGCGGCTCGTTCGGCGGCCAGCCGGCCGCCTGCGCCCGCGACAAAGACCGCATCGACGTGTTCGCCATCGGGACCGACGGCACCGCCTACCACCGGTGGTGGAACGGGACGGAGTGGGTGCCGTGGGAGGAGCTCGACGGGGCTCCCCGCAACGCTCGGGCCATCACCTGCTCGTGGATCGGGGATCGCCTCGACGTGTTCGTGTGGGGCGACTCCCCCGAGCTCTCTTACGTGGCGCTCCGCCCGTCGGCGCGGCGCGAGTAGGATTGGCCCGACGACCAGGGAGGGCGATATGGCGCGTGACGAGCTGAACTACATCGGCGGCAAGTGGATCCCGGCGCAGTCCGGGGAGACGTTCGAGTCCCGCAATCCCGCGAACAGCGACGAGGTCCTGGGGACGTTCCCCCGCAGCGCCTCCGACGACGTCGACCAGGCCGCCCAGGCGGCCAAGAGCGCCTACGACGAATGGCGCCAGACGCCGCCTCCCGTCCGTGCCGACTACCTGCTCCGGGCCGGTCTGCTGCTCGAGGAGCGCAAGGAGGAGTACTCGGAGCTGATGACCCGCGAGATGGGCAAGACGCTCAAGGAGAGTCGCGGCGACATCCAGGAGGGGATCGACTTCCTGTTCTACATGGCGGGGGAGGGGCGGCGCATGTTCGGCCACACCATGCCCTCGGAGCTGGCCGGGAAGTTCTCGATGACGGTGCGCCACCCCATCGGCGTCGTCGGGCTCATCACGCCGTGGAACTTCCCCATCGCCATACCCATCTGGAAGATCGCCCCGGCGATCGTGGCCGGCTGCACGATGGTGTTCAAGCCGGCCGAGGACACGCCGCTCCTGGCCACGCTGCTCGTCCAGTCCTTCGAGGAGGTCGGGCTGCCTCCCGGGGTCCTGAACCTCGTCCACGGGTACGGTGAGGATGCCGGGGTACCCATCGTGGAGCACCCCGACGTTCGAGGCATCTCGTTCACCGGATCGCTCGAGGTCGGACGGAAGATCAACGAGCGCTGTGGCGCGCTCATGAAGCGGTGCTCGCTGGAGCTCGGGTCCAAGAACGTCCTCATCGTCATGCCCGACGCCGACCTCGATCTGGCCGTCGAGTCGGCGGCGTGGGGGGCGTTCGCCACCAGCGGCCAGCGGTGCACGGCCACGTCACGCATCGTCGTCCACGACGACGCCCGGGAGCGCTTCACCGAGCGGCTCCTCGAGCGCGTCGGCGGCATGAAGGTCGGAAGCGGCCTCGAGAAGGACGTCGAGCTGGCTCCGGTCATCAACGAGAAGCAGAAGCGACGCATCCTCGACTACATCGAGATCGGGAAGCAGGAAGGAGCGAAGCTGCTCACCGGCGGCGAGGAGCTCACCGGGGAGGGCTACGACAAGGGCAACTTCTTGGCCCCGGCAATCTTCGACGAGATGACGCCGCAGATGCGCATCGCCCAGGAGGAGATCTTCGGCCCGGTCACCGGGATCATCCGCACCGACGACGTCGACGAGGCCATCCGCATCGCCAACTCGGTCGACTACGGGCTGTCTGCGGCCATCTACACCCACGACATCACCAACGTGTTCAAGGCCATCCAGGGGCTGGAGTTCGGGATCGTCTACGTGAACGCCCCCACCATCGGCGCCGAGATCCAGCTCCCCTTCGGCGGCATGAAGAACACCGGGAACGGCCATCGCGAGGCCGGCCCCCAGGCCCTGGACGAGTTCATGGAGTGGAAGGCCGTCTCGGTCGACTTCTCGGGGAAGGTCCAGAAGGCGCAGGGCATCGACTAGGTGGACCGGCGCCGGATCTCCTCGGACTCGCCCTACGAGCCGGT
>DASQUI010000053.1:0-15893 GCA_035641375.1 Actinomycetota bacterium | reverse complement strand
AGCCGTCGGCCTCCTACCGCGACGGCATCTCGCTGGTCGTGGAGCACGAGCCACACCTGGTCGTCCTGTCGCTCGACAAGTTCCTGGCCGGGACGGAGCCGGAGCGCGCCTTCGTCCGGGCCGGCGTGCAGGCGGTGGAGGAGCCCGGCGCCGCCGTGCTGATGGCCTTCGCCGGCGGCGAGCAGGCCGATCCCTCGATCCTCCGCGCCGCGTGGGACCGAGGGGTGGCCGTGACCCGCGGCGCCCGGGACACGCTGTCCGCGCTGGCCGGCATCGACCGGTGGCAGCGGTGGCGGGCGGAGGCCCCCGGCGACCGCGGGCCGGGTGAGGTGCCGGCGGTCGACGCCGAGACGTGGACCGAGCATCGGGCCAAGGTGCTGCTCGCCGAGGCCGGCATCGCCGTCACGCGTGAGGAGGAGGTGGGGACGGCCGAGGAGGCCGTGCGGGCGGCCCACCGCACCGGATTTCCCGTGGTGGCCAAGGTGGTCGGCGCCGCACACAAGACGGATCGCGGTGGCGTTCGGCTCGGCCTGAGCGGTGACGACGACGTGCGCGACGCGGCGGCCGAGCTCCTGGCGCTCTCTCCGCGGGTGCTCGTGGCCGAGCAGCGCCGCGGGGACCTCGAGCTGATCGTGTCCGGCTTCCGAGACGAGCAGTTCGGGCCATGCGGTCTCGTTGGGCTCGGTGGGATGTGGACCGAGGCGTTCGGGCAGGCCGTCGTGGTGGCCGGACCGGCAACACCGGCACGGTGCGCCGGGCGCTGGCGGTGGCGCCGTGGGGGTCGCTGCTGCTCGACGGGGCCCGGGGGAAGCGCTTCCCGGTCGATGACATCGCCGCGGTGGTGCTTCGGCTCATCGACCTCGTCGCCGGGGGCGAGCTCGACACCGTGGAGGTGAACCCGCTGCTGGTGGACACCGACGGCGTCGTCGCCGTCGACGCGCTGGTGGTACCGACGAAAGGAGCGACATGACGGACGAGTGGGTGACGCTGCGCGTGCGCATGGGCAGCGAGGATGCGCACTACGGCGGCAACCTTGTCGCCGGAGCGACGACGATGCGGCTATTCGGCGACGTGGTCACGGAGCTGGCCATCCGCAACGACGGCGACGAGGGACTGCTGGTCGGCTTCGAGAAGGTGGAGTTCCGCGCGCCCGTCTACGCCGGGGACTTCATCGAGGCCCGGGGGCGCATCGTCGGCGTCGGGCGGACCTCGCGGACGTGCGAGTTCGAGGCGTGGAAGGTGATCGCGGCCCGCCCGGAGGTGGGCGAGGAGGCGGCCGAGGTGCTGACCGAGCCGGTGCTGGTGGCCAGGGCCGTGGGGACGACGGTCGTGCCCCAGGACCGGCAGCAGAAGTAGGCCTGCCCGCGCGGAGGCCGTTTCAGACCCCTTGTCATCACGCGGGGCACGTCGGAGCCTCTCGTGGCGCGCTGGATCGCGCCTCGCGCTATCGTCCGAGCTCGTACTCCCCCACGGGCTCGTACTCGGCGCCCTTGGGGGAGAGGTGGCTCCGGTACAGCAGGAGGCGATCCATCGGGAACGGATCGCTGCGCAGCTCGGCGCGGGCGACGTCCTCGGCGTGCTCGTGGAACGGGATCGGCGGATTGAACCTGGCCACGGTCAGATGCGGCGTGAAGGCCCGCTTCTCCGGAGGGAAGTCGGCGGCGAGCCGGTCGTCGAGGTCTGCGGCCAGCGCAGTCATGCCCCCGGAGGGGTCGTCGAGGCCGACCCAGAAAACTCGGGCCCGGGTCCGTCCGGGGAAGACACCGAGGCCGTCGAGGGCCATGTCGAACGGGGCCGCGGCGGCGGCGGCCTGCCGGCACGCATCCTCGACCGCGCCGACCAGCCGGGGGAACGTGCGGCCCAGGAACTTCAGCGTGACGTGCCACTTGCGCCGGGCCACCCACCGGCCCTGGGGCAGGCGGTCCTTCCACGGTGCCACGGCGCGCTCGATGAGGTCCTCGGCGTGCCCGGGAAGGTCGACGGCGACGAACAGCCGGAGCGGCTTGGCTTCCGGCCGGGCGGCTCGGTCTCGGCCCATGGCTACCTCTCGTCGAGCATGTACCGCCGAAGCAGGTCGAGGGCGGCCTGCGTGGCGAACCGGCGGACCAGGTCGCGGTCACCGGGAGCGACGAACGTCCGGGCCTCCTCGACGTCCTCGGCGGCCAGGCCGATCCAGACGGTGCCGGGCGGCTTCCCCTCGAGCTGGTCGGGGCCGGCCACGCCGGTGAGCGCCAGGCCGACGTCGGCCCGGAACACGCGGCGGGCGCCGTGGGCCATCTCCAAGGCGCACGCCTCGCTGACCGTCCCCGGGCCCTCCATCGTCTCCCGGGAGACGCCAAGGAGGTCCCGCTTGGCCTCCGGCGAGTACACCACGGCCGAGCCCGCGAAGTAGGTCGAGGCGCTGGGAACGGCGACGATCCGCGCCGCCAGCAGCCCGCCGGACAGGGACTCGGCGCAGGCCAGGTGCAACTTCCGGTCGGCCAGGAGCCGGCCGACCACCGCCTCAAGCTGCTCCTGGCCCTCCCCGAACACGGCCGTGCCGAGACGGGCCCGGATCTCATCGGCCAGCGGGGCCAGCAGGGCGTCCGCGGCCTCGGCCGTGGCGGCCTTGGCCGTGAGGCGGATCTTCACCTCGCCGCCGCCGGCCAGATAGGCGATGGTCGGGTTCTCGGCCCGCTCGAACAGGTCCGACAGCCGCTCCCCCACCGCGGCCTCGGCCAGGCCGGTGCAGCGGAGGACCCGAGAGCGGATCGTGGCGCCGGTGGTCAGCTCGGGGAGGATGGCTCGGTGCATCATGTCGCGCATCTCCCCCGGGACGCCGGGCACAACGTACACGCGCCGTCCGTCGCGCTCGAGGACGAGACCGGGCGCCGTGCCCAGCTCGGGGAGGAGGTACCGAGCACCTTCGGGGACGTCGGCCTGACGAAGGTTCGATGCCGGCATGTCTCGATGCATGCGGGCGAAGCGCTCGCGCAGATGCTCCTCGATCTCGGGAACCCGGTGGAGACTCAGGCCGAGTGCGGCGGCCAGCCCCTCCCGCGTGACGTCGTCGTCGGTGGGGCCCAGCCCTCCGGTGGCGATGACGACGTCGGCCCGTGACAACGCCAGCACGAACGCCTCGGCGATACGCTCGACGTTGTCGCCGACGGTCTGGTGATGAAGAACGTTCACACCGGCGTCGGCCAGCATCTCGGAGATCTCCCGGGCGTTCGTGTTGGCGATCTGCCCGAGCAGGATCTCGGTCCCGACCCCGATGATCTCGGCGTTCACCGCGCCTCCGCGCGCTGGAAGTACTCCACACCCGACCACACCGTGAGGATCACGGCGACGATCAGCACGCCGAGCCGGACGGGCTCGACCGAGGCGTCGAACGGCAGGAGATACAGCAGGATGGCCAGCATCTGCGATGCGGTCTTCCATTTCGCCATGGCGCTGGCCGGCATGGAACGGCCCCGCGCGCCGAGCCTGGCCCGCAACCCCGAGACGGCCGCTTCACGAACGACGAAGACGATCGCCGCCCACATCGGGAACCGGTTCAGGACCGCCAGCGCGACGACGGGCGCCAGGGTGAACAGCTTGTCGGCCAGCGGGTCGAGCCATGCCCCGGTCCGCGTGGTGCTCCGGTAGCGGCGAGCCAGGTAGCCGTCGAGCCGGTCCGTGGCCGCGCCGACGGCGAACACCACCGCGGCCAGATACGACGCCGGTCGCTCCCCGATGACGATGAGCAGGACGAGGATCGGGGCCAACAGGATCCGCAGGAGCGAGATGAGGTTGGGCCACCCCATCCCGAACGGAGCGAGGCCGGCTATCCCTTCTTCCCCCGGAAGTCGTTCTCCGTGAATATATGATCGTAGTCGGCCCCCGGCGTCCCCGGCGTACCGACGTCGTGCCCGTTGACGACCACCTTGACCGATTGCCCGGAGTCGAGATGCACGGCGATCGTGCGCTCGCCCTCGAACGAATGGGCCTCTCCGATGTCGAGCACCCCGCTGAATCCCTGGCTGGGATCGCCGTCGACGATGATCGCCGCCCCCACCGGCAGCTTGGCCTCGATGTCGACCCGGACCTTGGGAGAGAGGACCTCGATCCCGGGGGCCAGGCTGGGCGCCGGGGCGGGGGCATCGGTGGAGCGAGAGATGAGCCCAACCGCCCCCGCCGAGATCAACAGGATCGTTGCCGCCGCGGCGGCCAGGAGCCAAGCCGTCCGCCGATGCCGTTCGGGCGGGTCGACGATGCTCTCCACCCCCACGCCGGGGGCGCGATGGACGGGGGCGGGGGCCGGCCGGCGTCTCCCATAGATCCGCGAGTACGCGGCCAGGACCTTCTCGGGGTTGAGTCCCAGGTAGCGGGCGTACGAACGGAGGAACCCGCGGACGTACACGTCGCCGAGGAGCACGTCGTAGCGTTCCCGCTCCAACGCGTTCAGGTACTCGGCCTTGACCCGCGTTTCCCGGCTGGCCTCCTCGATGCTCTTGCCACGGCGCAGACGGGCCGTCCGAAGGGCCCGGCCGATCCCCGTTCCTGGTCTCGTCGTCTGCCTCATGCCGAAACAACCTCGGGGGTCGGGGTTCGGGGGATTATAGTCACCCCACCCCCGTACCAGCGAATCGGTCCGGCGTCCCATCCCGGTGGTCCGGCCGGTGGCCGGGAGAACTTCTTGAACAGCTTGGAATGATCGGCCGGCTTGCGACGAGGGCACGCAGTGGCTTCATCGCCTCATCCCGCTCCCCACGATACCGTAGGGAACCGGGCGCTCATCTGAAGCTCGCGTCGCTCAGCCCGTCCGGGCCTCCCGCGATTCCAGGTACTCCTCCCAGGTCATGAGGACGTCCCGGGGCTTGGAGCCGACCGACGGGCCGACCACCCCGCGGTCCTCGAGGAGGTCCATCAACCGCCCGGCCCGGGCGAAGCCGACCTTGAGCTTCCGCTGAAGCATCGACGTGGAGCCGAGCTGGGAGCGGATCACAAGCTCCATGGCCTCGTGGAGCAGCGGGTCCTCATCGTCGAGATCGTCGTCGTCCTCGGCGGGGGCCCGTCCCATCCCCTCCACGCCCTGCACGTACTCGGGCTCGCGCTGGCGGCGGACCCACCCGGCCACGTGCTCGATCTCCTTCTCGGTGACCCATGCCCCCTGGATCCGCTGGGCCCGGGAGGCACCGCTCGGCTGGTACAGCATGTCGCCGTGGCCGACGAGCTTCTCGGCACCGCCGACGTCGAGGATCACCCGCGAGTCGGCGGCGCTGGCCGTCATGAACGCGATCCGGGAGGCGATGTTGGCCTTGATGAGCCCGGTGACGACGTCGACGCTGGGCCGCTGGGTGGCCACGACGAGGTGGATCCCCACGGCCCGGGCCATCTGGGCGATCCGGCAGATGGCGTCCTCGACGTCACGCGGGGCCACCATCATGAGGTCGGCCAGCTCGTCGATGACGACGAGGATGTACGGCAGGCGCTGGAAGTCGTCGTCCCGCCCCGGGGGGATGCGCAGGACGCCCTCGTCGAGCCCGGCGTTGTACCCGACGATGTCCCGGACGCCAACCGTGGCCAGGGTCTCGTAGCGCATCTCCATCTCCCGGACCACCCAGCCGAGCGCCTCGGCGGCCCGCTTGGGATTCACCACGACCGGCGAGATGAGGTGCGGGAGGTCGCCGAAGTGGGTCAGCTCGACGCGTTTCGGGTCGACCAGCATCAGCTTGATCTCGTCCGGGGTGGCCCGCATCAGGATCGACGTCACGAACGCATTGATGAGCGAGGACTTCCCCGCTCCGGTCGTGCCCGCGATGAGCAGGTGGGGCATCTCGTGGAGATGGCACAGGACGGCCCGCCCGTGGATGTCCTTCCCCAAGCCCACCGACAGCGGATGGGCATCGTCCCGGGCCGTCTTCGACGACAGGACGTCACCCAGCATCACGAAGTCGCGAACCTTGTTCGGCACCTCGATGCCGATGGCGGATTTGCCGGGGATCGGGGCGATGATGCGCACATCCGGGGTTGCCAGCGCGTAGGCGATGTCGTCGGAGAGCGACAGCACCTTGTTGACCTTGGTGCCGGCGGCCACGCCGACCTCGTACAGGGTGACGGTGGGGCCGCGGGTAGCCCCGACCACGGTGGCGTCCACGCCGAACTGCCGGAGGGTCCGCTCCAGGATGGCCATGATGTCTTTCTCGTCGCGACCGGATCCGGCCGAGGCGGGAGCCTTACGGAGGGACTTGAGGGGCGGCAGCCGGTAGTCGCCGGCGGGGCGGGAGGCCACCGCGGGGGCGGCGGGCGCCTTCTCCGGCTCCTCACCCGGCTCCTCTTCCTCGGCCTCCTCTTCCTCGCCGAGCTCGTCCCACGACGCCGCCTCCTCGAACTCCTCCTCGGATATGTCGCGAAGCCGTCGGCGCCGTCGGGGCTCAGCCTCCTCCTCTTCCTCGCTCTCCTCGCGGTCTGCCTCGACCGGCTCGCGGAAGCCGCGCACCCACTCCCATACGCGCGACATGGGCGTCGCCGTGAACACCAGCGCGCCGAGGACGGCCAGGCCCAGGCAGATGATGGCCGCCCCGTACGACGAGGCCAGCCGGACCAGCGGCCAGGCGGTGAGGGCGCCGATGAGCCCACCGGCGTTCCCCACCCCGGTGAGTCCGGACGCGGGGCTGGGGTTTCCGCGGAACAGCGAGACCATCCCGAGGCCCCCCATGAGGAGGAACGTCAGCCCCACGAGCATCCTCCCGCGATCCTCTTGGGCCGTGCCTCGCACCAGCAGCAACCCCCACCACAGGCACAGCAACGGGACGGCGTACCCGAGCACGCCGAACGTTCCGCGGGCCAGCGTGTCGAGGAAGCGTCCCACCGGGCCGCCGGCGTGGAGCCAGATGCCCAACGCGGTGAGGCCGGCCAGCACGAGCAGGCCGATGCCGATGACGTCGCCGAGCTGCGGCTTGAGGTGCTCGGCGACCCGGCGTCCCGCCGTGGCCACACCACTTCCGCGCTTGCTCTTCTTCTTCGCCATCTACACCTCCATGATGACCGGAAGGATGATCGGTTTCCGCTTGGTGACCTCGAAAAAGTAGCGGCCCAGGGTTCGGCGGACGTGCTGCTTGAGGATGCTGGGGTCCCCGACCTCCTCCGCAGCGACCTCCGCCAGCGAGGCCACGGTCCGCCGGCGCGCCTCCTCCAGCATCTCCGCCGACGTCTCGTCGTGCACGAACCCGCGGGTGATGATGTCGGGGCCGGCCAGGACCTCGCCGGAGTGCGCCTCGGCGGTGAGCACGACGATGACCACGCCGTCCCCGGCCAGCTTGCGACGATCCCGCAGGACCACTTCACCGACGTCACCGATGCCGAGCCCATCGACCAGCACCATCCCGGCATCCACCCGTTCGACGACCTCGACCTTCTCGGCGATGTCGACGACATCGCCGTCCTCGCAAATCAGGATGCGGTCGTCAGGGATCCCGACCTCGCGGGCCAGCCGAGCGTGGTGGGAGAGATGGCGCCGCTCACCGTGGATGGGGATGAACCACTCCGGCCGGACCAGACCGAGCATGAACTTCAGCTCCTCGGCGGCGGCGTGCCCGGAGACGTGAACGTGGGAGATGCCGGTGTGGAAGACGTCGGCGCCGGTGCGGTACAGGCCGTCGATGGTGCGGTGGATGGCCACCTCGTTCCCGGGGATCAGCGAGGCGGCGATGACCACGGTGTCACCGTCCTGGAGCTTCACCCACTTGTGCTCGTGGGCCGCCATCAGCGACAACGCCGAGAGGGGCTCCCCCTGGCTCCCCGTGCACACCACGGCGACCCGCTCCGGGGGGAGCGCCATGGCCTCCTCGATGTCCAGCACGGCATCGTCGGGAAGGTCGAGATGACCGAACTCGCGGGCCTGGGCCACGGCGTGCTGCATGCTCCGGCCCAGGACCGCCACCTTCCGCCCCACGGCCAGGGCCGCGTTGGCTACCTGCTGGATCCGATGGATGTGGCTGGCGAAGCACGCCGCCACGACCAGGCGGCCGGCGCCGCTGAAGATCCGAAGGAGCTCGGGGCCGACGGTGCGCTCACTGGGGATCGTTCCCTCGTCCTCGGCATTGGTCGAGTCCGACAGGAACAGATGGACCCCCCGACGGGCCTCCTCGGCGAAGGACTGGAGGTCGGTGGCCAGCCCGTCGATCGGGGTGGGATCCAGCCGGAAGTCGCCCGAATGGAGCAGCGTCCCGTACGGCGTATCGACGGCCAGGGCCATCCCCTCGGGGATCGAGTGGGTCACGCGGATCGTTCGCACCGTGAACGGCCCGATCTTCCCCTCCTCCCCCGGGTGGATCTCGTGCAGCGTAGCCCGATCCACCACGTCGTGCTCCTCGAGCTTGGGGCGCAGCAGTCCGAGAGCCAGCGGCGTGGCATACACGTGAAGCGGTATGTCCCGGAGGATGTAGGGGAGGGCACCCTGGTGGTCCTCGTGACCGTGGGTGATGACCACGCCGGCGATCCGGTCCTGCCGATCCCGCAGGTACTGGAAGTCCGGAAGCACGAGGTCGATACCGGGCATGTCCTCGGTCGGGAACGACAGCCCCGCGTCCAGAACGAGCACGTCGTCGCCGAGCTCGAGGCAGGCCATGTTGCGCCCGACCTCGCCGACGCCCCCGAGGAAAACGAGCCTACAGCGCGCCGACATCCTCCAGCGCCTTCCGGACGATGGCCACCTGCTCGTCGGTGGCCGGGACGAGGGGCAGACGCGGCGGCCCGACCGGCTGCCCGACGAGGCCCATGGCCGCCTTGACCGGGATCGGGTTGGAGGTGACGAACATCGCGTCGTTCACGGGCGTCAGCTCCTGGTGGAGCTTGCGAGCGGCGGGAACGTCTCCTCCATCGATCAGTTCGATCATCCGACGGATGCGCTCCCCGACCACGTGCGACGGAACACTCACGACCCCGACCGCGCCGAGGCAGACGAAGGCGAAGGTGGCCCAATCGTCGCCGCAGTAGACCTCGAACCCGGAGGGCGCCTCGGCGATCAGCTTCGAGACGCCATCGACGTCGCCGGTGGAATCCTTGACGGCGACGATGTTGTCGATCTCGGCCAGCCGCAGCAGCGTGTCGTGCTCGATCCGAGTCGCCGTGCGGCCGGGGATGTTGTAGAGCAATACGGGCTTGTCGGTGGCCCGGGCCGCCGCCGTGAAGTGCTCGATCAGCCCGCTCTGGGGCGGCTTGTTGTAGTACGGCGTGACGACGAGGATCGCGCCGGCGCCGGCCGCGGTGGCCTGCTCGGTGAGGTGCACGGTATGGGCCGTGTCGTACGTCCCCGTGCCGGCGATGACCGAGCCGCGGTCGCCGATGGCCTCGACCACCGCCCGCCACAGCGACACCTTCTCGTCATCGCTCATCGTGGCCGCCTCGCCGGTGGAGCCGGCCACGACGACGCCATCGCTGCCGTGGTCGAGGAGCCATGCCGCGACCTGCTGCGCGCGATCGAGGTCGAGCGCGCCATCATCGGTGAAGGGCGTGACCATCGCGGTGATCACGGTCCCGAAGCGACCGGCCATCTCCTCCTCCTCACTGGCCCACCGCCCAGCGGCGAACCGTCCGGGCCGGCGCAGAGATGCGCGGGGACCGACCGGGCACCAGTCGGGAGTCCCGCATTGCCCGGTCGGGCCGCCCCCACGCTGCCGGCTATCCTAACACTCCTGTACAGGAGCAACAAGAGTCACATGTGGAACGCGTGGTTCCCGTGGCTCTGGGGCCTTGCGTGGTTCCCTAGCCACGAGGGGCTCTGGAGCCGCCCCTGCCACGCGTTCCTCCTGCTCACCCACCCGAGCCCAGGGCCGGGCGGGTGCCTGCCGGTATCCTAGCCCCGTGCGCATCTACACGAAGAGGGGAGACGACGGCACCACCGGCCTCCTGTACGGAGGGCGGGTTCCCAAGGACGATCTGGCCGTGGAGGCCTACGGGGCCGTCGACGAGACCGTGGCCCAGCTGGGCGTGGCCCGGGCCCTGGCCGAAGACGAAACCTTGGCGTCCATCCTCCTCGAGATCCAACGGGATCTGTTCGTGGTGGGGGCCGATCTCGCCGCCAACCCCGATGACCGCGCCAAGCTGACGCCAGAGGTCTCGCTGGTGACGGAGGACATGGTCCACCGGCTGGAGGGGACGATCGACCACACCGTCGAAGAGCATCCGCTCCCCCAGGAGTTCGTCGTCCCCGGGGCCAACCAGCCCTCGGCGGCCCTCGACGTGGCCCGCACGCTGGCCCGCCGCGCCGAGCGGCGGGCGGTGGCGCTGCGCGACGCCGACCGGGCCGCGAACCCGGAGGCGCTCCGGTATCTGAACCGTCTGTCGGACCTCCTGTTCGTGCTGGCCCGGGCCCACGCGGGGGGGGACGAGGCCTCCAGCCGCCGGTAGCGCATAGGATTCCTCCAGTCGAGCGAGGAGGAGCGTCGTGACCAAGGTGCAGATCTGGGTGCGCAAGAAGCCCGAGATGTCATCCGAGGAGTTTCGCGACCACTGGATCAACACCCATGCTCCCATCGCCCGCGATGGGTACGAGTTCCTGAAGGGATACACGGTGCATCTCGTCACCGGCGCCCCCGAGGGGCAGGAGGTGCCGTTCGACGGCATCGCCACGCTGGCGTGGGACGACCGCGACGGCTTCCGGGCCGACATGAAGAGCGAGGCCGCGGCCAGGGGCAACGAAGACCTGCAGTCGTTCGCCGCCGCGTTCGGGCTCCTGTTCATCGAGGAGCACCAGGTCACGTAGGTGCGGCGCATCGAGCTCCGCCGCCACGCTCTCCGCGATCCCGACGCCGACCGTCTCTCGTCCGACGGCGAGATCCTGGCCGAGCGAGTCGGCGGCATGCTTCGGGGTCCGTACGCGGCGGTATTCACCTCTCCCAAGAAGCGCGCCGCCCAGACGGCGGCGTGGTTCCTGCGCGGACTGAAGCACCAGCTCCCGCCGAGGCACGGCGTGGCCGAGGGGCTGGCCCCGCCCGAGGGGAAGCCCACCGACGAGGATGCTGTTGCTGCCGCCGATGCCATCCGCCGCCTGCTGGCCGGCCTGGGCGACGGGGAGACAGCCCTGGCCGTGGGGCACACCCCCATCCTCGAGGCCGCCGTCCGCGCGCTCACCGGGACGGCCATCCGGCCGCTGGCGGAATGCGAGGGCGTGGTGCTCGTCGAGGAGGGCGAGGACATCCGGATCGAGCGAGAAGATCGTCTCGAGTAGCCGAGCGCGTGCCTTCAGGGCACCGGGGTATGCTCGTGGCAGATGCCTTCACGGAGGTGAGCCATGCGCCGCTACCTGGTCGTCGCCAACCAGACGCTCGGCGGTCGGCACCTCATCGAGGCGGTCCGGGAGCGGATCGCCACCGGCCCGTCGGAGTTCCACGTCGTCGTCCCGGCCACCCCGCCCGGCCATTTCGCCACGTGGACGGAGGGGGAGGCCCTGGCCGTCGCCGAGAAGCGGCTGCATCAGGCGCTCACGGCGTTCAAGGACCTGGGGGCCGAGGCAACCGGGGAAGTAGGCGACCCGAACCCCTTCGACGCCGTCTGCGACGCGCTCCTCGACGACGCGTTCGATGAGGTCATCCTGTCCACGCTGCCCGTCGGGGCGTCGCGCTGGCTGAAGCAGGATCTCCCGCATCGCGTGGAGCGCCGTTATGACATCCCGGTGACGCACATCGTCGCCGACGCCGAGCCGGGCTAGGAAGCTACAGACCGAGCAACGGCTCGAGCCCGACGGTCAGCCCGGTCCGGCGGGCGATCTGCTTGATGGCGATGAGCACGCCCGGCATGTACGAGGCCCGATCCAGCGCGTCGTGGCGGATCGTCAGGATCTGGCCGGGACCTCCGAAGATCATCTCCTGATGGGCGACCAAGCCGGGCAGGCGCACGCTGTGCACCCGGATCCCGGCGACATCGCCGCCGCGGACGCCGGGGATGTTCTCCTCACCGGGACCGGTCCACGACTCCTCACGGGCCTTGGCGATCCGTTCGGCGGTGGCCGCGGCGGTCCCCGAGGGAGCGTCGAGCTTCTGCTCCTGATGCATCTCGATGATCTCCACGGCCGGGAAGTACCGGGCCGCCTCCTCGGCGAACCGCTGGGCGATCACCGCGCCGAGCGAGAAGTTCGGCGCGACGATCACGTTCGAGCCACCACCCTCCGCCTCCAGCCACCGGCGGATGTCGTCGAGCTCGGCGGGTCCGATGCCCGTGGTCCCCACCACGATGTGGATGGCGTGGTCGATGGCCCACCGGATCGTGTTCATGACCTCGCCCGGCCGGGTGAAGTCCACCGCCACCTCGGTCTCGGCCTGCAGGAGCATCTCGATCTGTGACGAGACGACGACGTCCTCCTTGGGGTGCCCCACCAGAGGCCCGATGGCGTCGCCCTCGCGGCTGCGATCGATCGCCCCGACGAGGTGCATCTCCGGATCGTCGGCGACGGCGGCGCACACCATCCGTCCCATCTTGCCCAGCGCCCCCACGACCCCGACCCTGATCACGCGCTCATCCCCGCGAACGACTCGAAGGTTCCCTCGTCGAATGGACCGATGACCGTGACGGCCCTCGGCCGGCTCAGCACCGCCTCGCCCACTCCCTTGGCGTCCTCGGCCGTCACCGAGTCGATGCGCTCGAAGATCTGATCGATCGACAGGATCTCGCCGTGGCCGATCTCGGACTTCCCGAGGCGGCTCATGCGGCCCCCGGTATCCTCCAGCGACAGCGCCAGCGAACCCTTCATGTGGCTCTTGGCTCGGTCGAGCTCGTCGCCGGTGAGACCCTTCTCGGCCACCTCCTCAAGCTCCCGGGTGATGATCTCCAGCACCTCGGTGGCCCGGGCCGGTGTGGTGCCGGCGTACACCGTGAACAGGCCGGTTTCCGCGTACATCTGGTGGTACGAGAACACCGAGTACACGAGGCCCCGCTTCTCCCGCACCTCTTGGAACAGCCGCGACGACATCCCCCCGCCGAGCGCGCTGTTGACGAGACCGAACGCGAACCGGCGAGGATCGCTCCGCGACAGCCCAGACGTTCCCAGGCAGATGTGGGCCTGCTCGGTGGTGCGGCGTCGCACCTCGGACCGGCCGAACGCCTTTGGCGCGTCCCCGGCGTCGCGCAGCCGGGACCGGGACTCTGGGGCGGGCTCGCCGAGTTCGAACGAGTCGGCCAGCAGCCCGGCAACGTGATCGTGGTCGACGTTCCCCGCGGCCACAACGACGAATCTGCCCGGCTGATAGTGCCGCTTCCAGAACCGCCGGATCTGGTCCCGGCTCATCGCCGAGATCGTCCGGACCGTTCCCAGCACGGGGCGGCCCAGCGGATGCTCCCCCCACAGGTTCTCGGTGAACAGGTCGTGCACGAGCTCATCGGGCGAGTCCTCGTGCATGCTGATCTCCTCCAGGATGACCTGCCGCTCGGCGTCGAGGTCGACGGCGCGGATCTGCGAATCCAGCAGCATGTCGCAGAGGTGCTCCACGGCCATCCCCACATCGCGGTCGAGGACGCGCGAGTAGAACGTGGTGTTCTCCTTGGCCGTGTAGGCGTTGAGGTCGCCGCCCACCGCGTCGAACGCCTCGGCGATGTCCCGAGCCGAGCGCTTCCGCGTCCCCTTGAACAGCAGGTGCTCCAGGAAGTGCGACGCGCCGGCGATCCGGGGGGCCTCGTCCCTCGAGCCGGCGGTCACCCAGAATCCGAGCGTCACCGATCGGACGGCGGGCATGCGCTCGGTGATGAGCCGTACGCCCGACGTGTACTCCGTCCGGCGGATCGTGGAGTCGGCGGTCTCGTTACTCATTCGGTCGTTCGCGGCGCGGACCCCGGCGCCGGCGGCGGTCGCTGTCGCGGTCCCGGTCCCGGCTGCGCTCGCCTCCGTTGCCTCGATCGCGCCGCTCACCGCGGTCGGGCCGCGGCCGGGATCCGGTGGAGCCCTCACCGGGCCCCTCCTCACCCTCGGGCCACACGCGCTCCAGGCTGACCTTGCCGGCCGGGTCGATCTCGCGGACCACGACCTCGATCTTGTCGCCGGTCTTGACCACGTCCTCGACGTTCTCGACCCGGCCCTTGGCAAGCTTGGATATGTGGAGGAGCCCGTCTTTCCCGGGCAGCAGGTTGATGAACGCGCCGAACGCCGTCGTCTTGACGACGGTCCCTTCGAACTTCTCCCCGACCTCCGGCATCCGTGGGTTGAGGACGTCGTGGATCATCTGCTTGGCGTTCTCGGCGCCTTCACCTTCCTTCGAGCCGATGAACACCGTGCCGTCGTCCTGGATGTCGATGTCGGCTCCCGTGGCGGCGATGATCTCGTTGATCCGCTTGCCCTTCGGTCCGATGACCTCCCCGATCTTGTCGACGGGGATCTGGATGGTCTCCACCCGGGGCGCGGTCGCCGAAAGCGCCTCACGCGGCGCGGGGATGGCGGCCAGCATCTTGTCCAGGATGAACAGCCGCGCCTCCCGCGCCTGCTTCAGGGCCCCGGCCAGGACCTCCGCGGGGAGCCCGGTCAGCTTGGTGTCGAGCTGCAGCGCGGTCACGTAGTCCTTCGTCCCGGCGACCTTGAAGTCCATGTCGCCGAGGGCGTCCTCCGCCCCCAGGATGTCGGTCAGCGTGACGTACTGGCCTCCCTCGGAGATGAGTCCCATGGCGATCCCGGCCACCGCCGCCTTGATCGGAACCCCGGCGTCCATCAGTGAGAGCGTCGAGCCGCACACGCTGGCCATCGACGTCGAGCCGTTCGACGACAGGACGTCGGAGACCAGACGCAGCGTGTATGGGAACTCGTTCTCGTCGGGGATCATCGGGAGCAGAGCCCGCTCGGCCAGGGCACCGTGGCCGATCTCGCGGCGCTTCGGCCCGCGCATGAACCCGGTCTCGCCCGTGGAGAACGGCGGGAAGTTGTAGTGGTGCATGTAACGCTTGCTCTCCTCCGGGTCGATCGTGTCGATCATCTGGGTCATGCGGAGCATGCCGAGGGTGGTCACGTTGAGCACCTGCGTCTCCCCGCGCTGGAACAGCGCCGAGCCGTGCGCCCGAGGAACCAGTCCAACCTCGCAGGTGATCTCGCGGATGTCCTCGGGGCCGCGGCCGTCGATGCGGATGCCTTCCTCGACGACGCGACGCCGCATGATTTCCTGCTGCAGCGACTTGTAGGCCCGCTTCACCTGCTCGGCCTTCAGCACGTACTCCTCCTCGCCCCACTGCTCCGTCAGGTGGCCGATGAGCTCCTGCTTGAGGGCGTCGAGCGCGTCGTTCCGCTCCTGCTTCCCCGCGATCGTCAAGGTCTGGCCGATCCGGGCTCGGGCGAACCCCTCGACGGCCTCGAAGATCGTGTCCTCGTAGTCGAGGGAAACCGGGAAGTCGCCCTCGGTCACCCCGGCCTGACGCACGAACTCGGACTGGAAGTCGACGAGCTCGCCGAGGATGCGCTTGGCCTCCTCCAGCCCCTCGTTGACGATCTCCTCGGTGGGCGCACCCTCGCCATCCTCGATGCGCTCGACGGCGCCCTCGGGTGCCTCGGCCTCGACCATGAGGATGTCGACGGTCCCGGTCTCGTTGCGCCGGCCGGCCACGACCATGTCGAACGTGGACAGGTCCAGCTCCTGGTACGTGGGGAACGCCTTCCACCGGCCGCCGATGTAGGCGACACGGACCGCGGCCACCGGACCGTCGAACGGGAGCCCGGCCAGCGACGCCGCCGTCCCGGCACCGGTGATGCTGGGGACGTCGTAGGGATTGGCCTGGTCCGCAGAGAGGATCGTGCAGACCACGTGGACCTCCTGACGGAAGCCCTTGCGGAACGTCGGGCGCAGCGGCCGATCGATCAAGCGGCAGGTCAGGATGGCCGTCTCGCTGGGACGCCCCTCCCGACGGAAGAACCCGCCCGGGATCTTGCCGGCCGCGTACATCCGCTCCTCGACGTCGACGGTGAG
>DASQUI010000052.1:0-2365 GCA_035641375.1 Actinomycetota bacterium | reverse complement strand
CACCGCCGGGGTGGTCGGGCTGATCGCCGCCACGACCGTGCGGCTCGTTCCCGCTGCCATCACCGATCTGGTTGGGGCGATGATCGCCGGAGCGGCCCTGGCCGGCCTGCTGGCGTGGCGCGGTCGGGCCTCGATCCCCGTGGTCATGGCCGGGGCCGCCCTGGCCGGCCTCCTGGCCGACCTTGCGTGACCGAAGCGAGCGGGCATATCGTGGACCTCGGATAGGGGAGCTCGGTGGCACCGGGCTGAGAGGCCGGCTGGAAGTCGGCGACCCTTCGAACCTGATCCGGGTAATGCCGGCGCAGGGACGAGAGAAGGGCTCGGGACGCCACCGCGCGCGGTGGCGTTTCTTCGTCTCGGAGGTGGACGGGTGAGCGAACGGCTGGAGCAGGTGCTGGAGCGGGAGGCCCCGGTGTGGGGAGTACGCCCGGTTCCTCCGGAGCATCGGCGGCTCGGGGGGCTGGACTTCGCCATCCTGTGGGGCGATCTGGGCATCGGGCTGCTGGTCCTGGTCACGGGGGCGCTCCTCGTGCCGGCCCTGGGGTTGCGAGCGGCCGTGGGGGCCATCGTGGTCGGGTCGCTGCTCGGCTGTATCCCGCTGGCTCTGGTCGGGATGGCCGGCGCCCGCGAAGGCGTCCCGGGGATGGTGCTCCTCCGGCCCGTGCTGGGCGTGCGGGGCTCCTTCGTCCCCACGGTCCTCAACCTGGCCCAGCTGCTGGGATGGACGGCCTTCGAGCTGTGGGCCATGGCTCTCGTGGCCAGCAGGGTGACCGGCCCGCTGTTCGGGATCGACTCGTTCTTCATCTGGCTGGCCGTGGCCGCGCTGGTGTGCCTGGCCCTGTCGCTGGGCGGCCCGGTCCTGGTGGTGCGCCGCTGGATGAAGCGATTCGGGGCCTGGGTCATCGCCGCCGTGGCGGCGTGGATCACGGTGCGCCTGTTCGCCACCGCCGACGTCGCCGGGTTGTGGGGGAAGCCGGGGGCCGGCGGGTTCCCGGGATTCTGGAGCGGCGTCGACCTGGTCATCGCCATGCCCGTGTCGTGGATCCCGCTGGTCGCCGACTACAACCGGTTCGCCCGGCGCGGTGTGTCGTCGGCGGGCGGCACGTACGTCGGCTACCTCGTGGCGAACGTGTGGTTCTACTCTCTCGGGGCGCTGCTCATCCTGGGGGCCGGGGTGTCCGAGCCGTCGGTGACCGGTATCGCCGACGGCATCCTCGCCCTCGCCGGCGGGATCGTCGTGCTCCTGGCGCTGCTGGTCGGGGAGACCGACGAGGCGTTCGCGGACGTGTACTCGGCGGCGGTCTCATCGCAGAACCTGGCCCCGCGCATCCGCCAGCGCCCGGCCATCGTGGCCGTCACGGCGATCGGGGTCGGCGTGGCGGCGTGGCTGTTCGGGCAGCCCGGGGAGGGCGTCCTCACGTACGAGTTCTTCCTCCTGCTGATCGGCTCGGTGTTCGTCCCGCTGTTCGCGGTGTTCGTGGCCGACTACTTCGTGCTGCGGCATCGCGACCACGACGAGCGTGCCCTGTTCGACGGGCTCGGTCCCTATCGGTACTCGGGCGGATTCCGCATCGCCGCCATCGTGGCCTGGGCGCTCGGGTTCGTGTCGTACCACGCCGTGGCCCCGACACCGCTCCCAGGTTGGCAGCGCTTCGTGGACGCGGTCCTGGGGCCGCCGCTGTTCGGCGGCGAGGCACCGGCTAGCATCGTCGCGTTCGTGGTCGGCTTCGCCGCCCACCTCGTGCTGGCCGGTCTGGTCAGGGCCCGGCGGCGGGGGCGGGCGGCGGCGCGGTGACGAACAGGAGGACTGCGGGATCGGGCGAGGCGTTGGTGATGACGAGCTCCGCGCCGGCGGGCACCAGCGCCGATCCCCACTGCTTCAGCCGCTTCCGGCCTCGGTCGACCTGGACGACGACCTCGCCGGCGGCCACCGTCACGATGGCATCCGCGCTCGGGTCGCCGATGGGGCCGAGGGCCTGGTTCCGCGCGAGCGAGACCACCTGGCTCCACAGCCGCTCCGTCTCGAAGACGGTGGAACGGGCCGGCCCTTCGTCCTCGAACCGGACGTGATCCTGCAGGTTGGCGCTGTCCATCGCTGCGAAGCGTAGGCGAGACCATCACCCCGGGGCAAAGCATTTAGACTCGCGCTCTGAAGGAGGATGGCAACGTGACGCGATTCTCGTACTCGACGACGCCGGCGCACGAGCAGGAGGCCGACCTGCTCCTGCTTCCGTTCTTCGAGGGCCCCGCAGAAGGGCCCGGCATGAAGGAGGTCGGCCGCGCCCTGGGGGCCGATCTCGGCTCGCTGCTCGACGACCATCAGCTGAAGGGGGAGCTCGGCGACAGCCTGGCCGTGCCGACGCTG
>DASQUI010000051.1:0-5204 GCA_035641375.1 Actinomycetota bacterium | reverse complement strand
CGACCTCGGACAGCACGTGCTCGCCCGCGGGGTCCATGCGGGCATGGTACTTCCCGTCAGACCGGGAAACGGATGATGACGATGACTTCCGAGGCCGCGCCAACGTCAGATTTAACGCCCGCGTAACCGGCCGGAAACGCCGCTCGGCTACCCTCGCCGGGCGATGTCGCTGACCGAGGAAGCGGAGTTCGTCCTCAGGACGGTGGAGGAACGGGGGATCCGGTTCATCCGACTGTGGTTCACGGATGTGCTGGGCTTCCTGAAGTCGTTCGCCATCACCCCCGCCGAGCTGGAGACCGCGTTCACCGAGGGGATGGGGTTCGACGGCTCCTCGATCGAGGGCTTCAGCCGCATCCAGGAATCGGACATGGTGGCCCTCCCCGATCCGTCTACGTTCACGCTCACCCCGTGGCGGTCCGAGGCCCAGGTCGCCCGGATGTTCTGCGACATCCGCAACCCGGACGGGACGCCGTTCGACGGCGATCCCCGCTGGGTGCTGAAGCAGCAGGTCGATCGAGCCGCCAGCCTCGGCTTCACCTTCTACGTCGGCCCCGAGCTCGAGTACTTCTACTTCAAGGACGCCACCGGAACCGAGTTCCTGGACCGAGGGGGCTACTTCGACCTCACGCCGCTCGACGTGGCCACCGACATGCGCAAGCGCACCGTCCAGTACCTCGAGGCGATGGGGATCCCCGTGGAGTACGTCCACCACGAGGTGGCCCCGTCGCAACACGAGATCGACCTGCGGTACACGGACGCGCTGACCATGGCTGACAACGTCATGACGTACCGGCTGACGGTGAAGGAGGTGGCCCAGGAGTTCGGCATCCATGCCACCTTCATGCCCAAGCCGGTCCGCGACGTGAACGGCAGCGGCATGCACGTCCACCAGTCGCTCTTCGAAGGGGAGCGCAACGCCTTCTTCGATGCCGCCGACGAGTACCACCTGTCCAAGGTGGCCCGGGGCTACATCGCCGGCATCCTCCGCCACGCCCCGGAGATCACGCTGGTGCTGAACCAGTGGGTGAACTCGTACAAGCGGCTGGTGCCGGGGTTCGAGGCCCCCGTCTACATCTGCTGGGCCAGGCGGAACCGATCGGCCCTCGTCCGGGTCCCGATGTACAAGCCGGGGAAGGAGCAGGCCGCGCGGATCGAGCTTCGCTCCCCCGACCCGGCCTGCAACCCGTACCTGGCATTCGCGGCGATGCTGGCCGCCGGCCTGAAGGGTGTCGAGGAGGAGTACGAGCTTCCCCCGGAGGCCTCGAACAACATCTACGCGATGACCGAATCGGAGCGGGCCGAGGCCGGCATCGACTCCCTCCCCGAGGACCTCCACGAGGCCACCCGGCTGGCCGAGGGGTCAGAGCTCCTCCGGGAGACGCTCGGGGACCACGTCCTCTCCTACCTCGTCCGCAACAAGCGCGAGGAGTGGGACGCGTACAAGTCCTACGTGACGCCGTTCGAGCTGGAACGGTACCTCCCTCTACTCTGACGCCCGAGTTCCTCCCGGTTCGCCACGACCTGGGTGTGACGAACGTCACATCCGAACCGGTGACACAGGACACAGACCGCCACCCCGACGCCGTGCGAGGATGCCTCAACTCAGGAGGAGGTGGCACATGGCGGAGAAGAAGATCACGCCGAAGGCACCAGAGGCTGAGGCTTCCGAAGATGGCAAGACGCCGGAGAGCAAGGTCAGCCGCATCCAGCGCGCCAAGCGGCTCGTTCGCGCGAAGCGGGTGAAGCGGGTACAGCGGGTAAAGCGCGTCAAGCGCTAGGCCAGGAACGGAATCGGGCACTCACACTGAGACGGGCCCCCTCGGGGGCCCTTCTCCATTTCGGCCGCTGGTTCCCCCGCGCCCGATTCGGTACATTTCCCCCCGTGACCACGGGGGCCAGGGTGAGTGAGCTGGAAGGGGCCATGCGAGAGACGCCCATCCTCAACGAGGTCCCCGCTCCGGCCGTCCGGGAGCTCGTCGAGCGCGGCCGGGTGCGCGACTTCCGCAAGGGCACCTACCTCCTCCACCAGGGCGACGACGCCAGCGAGGTCCTGTTCGTCCACGCCGGCCGGGTCGAGATCAGCTCGATCTCGTCCACGGGGCAGCGCCAGCTCCACACCACGATCGAGCCCCCCCAGTTCATCGGGGAGTTCGGGGTGCTCGGGGAGATGCCCCGGACGGCCACGGCGCTCGCCCTCGAGAACTGCACGGTGTGGAGCATCGCCGCCAAGGCGTACATCGATTTCCTGATCGCCCAGCCGAAGGCGACGCGGGCGCTGCTCCGGGCGCTGGCCCGTCAGATCGCCGCCCACGAGGCGCTCGTCGAGGACCTCCTGTCCCTCGACCTCAAGGGACGCGTGGCCAAGCGCCTCCTGGGGCTGGTGGCCACGAGCTTCGACGACCTCCCCGCGAACGGCGTCATGGTGCCGTCGGTGGTCACCCACGCCGACCTGGCCAGCCTTTCGGGGGGCAGCCGCGAGAACGTGACCAGGATCCTCTCCGAGTTTCAGCGGCGCGGGTTGATCGAACGCATTGATCGTCGCTACTCGCTGAAGGACATCTCGGGGCTGAAGCGCCTGGCCGGGCTGTGAGGCCCCGCTGGGCTACGCTTGGTCCGTGAAGATCGCGCTGGGCCAGGTCAACACCACGGTCGGCGACCTCGACGGGAACGTCGAGAAGCTGGCGTCCTGGGCGAAGGACGCCACCGCCCAGGGCGCCGACCTCATCTGCTTCCCCGAGCTCGCCGTCACCGGCTACCCACCGGAAGATCTTCTCCTGCGGCCGGCGTTCGTCCGCGACAACGTCGCCGCCTTGGAGGAGCTGGCCCAGCGCACGGCGGGCGGCTGCCCCGTCCTGGTCGGCTTCGCCGACCGGACCGACCGAGGCCTGCACAACGCGGCGGCGGTGCTCCGCGACGGGGACGTCGCGGCCCGCTACCACAAGCACAAGCTGCCGAACTACGGCGTCTTCGACGAGCAGCGGTACTTCGTCCCGGGCGACGCGGAGTGTCGCATCCGCCTGGCCGACTCAGAACTCGGCATCTCGATCTGCGAGGACGCGTGGTGGCCGGGCCCGCCCTTCGACCGCTATGCCGGACGCGTCTCGATCATCCCCAACCTCAACGGCTCGCCGTACCACCGTCGCAAGACGCACGAGCGGCTCGAGGTCTGCGCCGACCGGGCCCGGGAGACAGGGGCGTGGATCGTGTACGTCAACTGCGTGGGGGGGCAGGACGAGCTCGTGTTCGACGGCGGCAGCATGATCGTGGCTCCCGATGGGACGCTGGCGGCCCGGGCGCTGGCCTTCGAGGAGGACCTGCTCGTCGCGGAGCTGCCCCCCGGCGACGCCGTCGCCCCCACCCGGCCGGCGTGGCCGGATGGTGCCGAGGAAGTGTACCGAGCGCTCGTGCTCGGTGTCGGCGACTACGTTCGCAAGAACGGCTTCCGCGACGTCGTGGTCGGCCTATCCGGTGGGATCGACTCAGCCATGACCGCAACGCTGGCCGCCGACGCCCTCGGCGCCGACGCCGTCCGGGCACTGGCCATGCCGTCCCGATACTCCTCGCCGGAGAGCGTGGAGGACGCCGAGGAGGTGGCTCGCCGACTCGGCATCCGGCTCGACCGCATCGACATCGACGCCACGTTCGGCTCGTACCTGGACACGCTGGCCCCGCTGTTCGCGGGAACAGAGTCGGGGATCGCCGAGGAGAACGTGCAGGCTCGGATCCGCGGGAACCTGCTCATGGCGATGTCGAACAAGTTCGGGGCCATGGTGCTGGCCACCGGCAACAAGAGCGAGCTGGCGGTCGGGTACTCGACACTGTACGGGGACATGGCCGGCGGCTTCTCGCCACTCCAGGACGTGCCCAAGACGCTCGTCTACGAGCTGGCCCGGTGGCGGAACGGGGCCGGGGAGGCGGCACCCATCCCCGACCGCGTGCTGACCAAGGCGCCCTCTGCCGAGCTCCGGCCCGACCAGAAGGACATCGACTCGCTGCCGCCGTACGACGTGCTCGACCCCATCATCGAGGCATACGTCGAGGACGATCGGTCGCCCGAGGAGATCGTCGAGGAGGGAGGCGATCCCGACACCGTCCATCGAGTCGTGGCCATGATCGACCGGGCCGAGTACAAACGGCGCCAAGCCTCGCCGGGCGTGAAGATCACCCCCAAGGCGTTCGGGCGAGACCGTCGGATGCCCATCACCAACCGTTACCTGCGGCCGCATGGCTGAGTGCTCGACGTACAATCCAAGGGCGGGGCGTTAGCTCAGCCTGGTCAGAGCAGTGGGCTTTTAACCCATGTGTCGGGGGTTCGAATCCCTCACGCCCCACCTACGGAAACGTGTTCATGGCCGGGACGCTGCAAGTCGGGGGCGTGACGGCACGAGATGCTACGCGACGTTTAGCGGCGTTTCGCGTTGAAAGCGCGTTACGGAACCGGGGTCGCGTCACCGTCGCGTCATCGCCAAAAGACGATCATGGCAGGCCTGCGCCGCGCTCCTGAGGTCCTCTCTCGCCTCGGGGTCGGAGAGGCGGCCCCCAACCAGCCGCCAAGACCTGCGAGACGCTCGGGGTCTGGGCGCGCGTGGAATGCTCCTGCCCTGCCCCGAACGTCAGGAGATGGCCACCGGCCCGGTCGTGCCGGTGACCTTCCACTCGCCACCCTCGGCCTCGACGACGTAGGTCAGCCACGTCCCGGCCAGCGGGCCGGCGTACAGGCTGGCCCCGACCTCGACCTTGGAACCACCCTCGGGGATCGGCCCCAGGGTGACAACGACCCCGTCGTCCTCCACCCCGCCGCCGTCCTCGACGGGAACCGTAACGGCGTCGGCATCAGCCACGAACCGCAGCGGAAGATCGGCGAGCCGTTCCTGCAGGCCCCGCCGGACGTCATCCGAGAACGGCTCGCCGGCCGCGGGTTCCCCGCCATCGGGGTTTCCCGCATCTCCCTCGGGATGGTCCACCACGAAGACCGCGGGAAAGTCCGTCTCGGCGCCGAACGTGTTGTCGTCCGTGGTGACCAGCTCGCGGATCACCGCGGCGTAGATGTCGATCTGGCGCAGGGTGTCCGGATCAGGGACGAACGGCATGGGGGCAACCGTGCGCGGGCCGCCGCACGCCGTCAACAGGACCGTCCCTGCCGCCATCATCCAGACCGCTCGTCTCATCGCTCCCCTCCCATCGTCGAGGGTACGACGGGGCGA
>DASQUI010000050.1:0-6056 GCA_035641375.1 Actinomycetota bacterium | reverse complement strand
CGGCCCCCGCCGCACTGGACGATCGTTCTCTCGATCAACGTCCATGGGGTCATCTCTACCCCCACCCGGGGGCGGCGTACCGGCCGGCTAGAGGACGATGGAGCGGGCGGACTTCATGCCCACGGCGGCGACGATACGGTCGAGCACATCGTCGGGGATGGGACTGTCGACGGTCAGGCCCATGAGCGCCAGGCCCCCGGCCTCCTTGCGGCCCACCTCCATCGCGCCGATGTTGACCCCCGCCTCGCCGAGGATCGTGCCGACCTTGCCGATCACGCCGGGGCGGTCCTCGTACCGGAAGAACACCATGTGCTCGGCCGGCGTCATGTCGATGTCGAAGTCGTAGACCTGCACCAGCCGCTCGGCGTCGCGCTTCCCCACCAGCGTCCCGCCCACCGACACCGGCCCGGTCTCCGTCTCCGCGGTCAGCAGCACTTGGTTCACGTAGTCCTGGGACACCGGCGACCGCTTCTCCGACACCGACAGCCCACGGTCCCTGGCGATCACCGGAGCGTTCACGTACGACACCGGCTCATCGACGACGTCGGCCAGCAACCCCTTCAGCGCGGCCAGCGTCAGCACGCTGGTGTCGTGCTCGGCGACCTGTCCCAGGTACTCGGCGGCCACGGAGCGCATCGCCCCTTCGCAGAGCGCAGTGAGGATGCGCCCCAACCGCTCGGCCAGTGGAAGGAACGGGCGGACCGCTTCCGACACCTCGGCAGCGGGCACGTTGACAGCGTAAGGCACGAACTCGCCGCGGAGCGCCAGGGCCACCATCTCGGCGATGGCCGTCCCCGCCTTCTCCTGGGCCTCGGCGGTCGACGCCCCCAGGTGCGGCGTGACCACCACGTTGTCCAACCCGAACAGCGGGTGTGACGTGACCGGCTCGTCCTCGAACACGTCCAGCGCCGCTCCGGCGATCCCGCCGCTTTGCAGCGCCTCGACCAGCGCCGCCTCGTCGACGATACCGCCTCGCGACGTATTGACGACGCGCGCCGTGTGCTTCATCAGGGCCAGCTGCTCGGCCCCGATCAGCGCCTCCGTCTCGACGGTCCGCGGCAGATGCACGCTGACGAAGTCGGCCTGCACCAGAAGCGGCGTCAGGTCGGGGACGATCTCCACGCCGAGCTGGCGGGCCCGGTCCTTGGACACGTAGGGGTCGAACGCCATGATGCGCATCCCGAATGCCAGGGCCCGCTGGGCGACCATCGTCCCCACGCGGCCCAGCCCGACGATGCCGAGGGTCTTCCCGTGCAGCTCCACGCCCTGGAACCGCTCCCGGGCCCACTCCCCGCCGGTGAGCGCGGCGTGGGCCTGGGGGACGTTGCGAGCCAGCGCCAGCAGCAGGGCCACGGTGTGCTCCGCCGCCGACAGCACGTTCGACTGCGGCGCGTTGACGACCATGACTCCGCGTCGTGTGGCCGCATCGACGTCGACGTTGTCCAGCCCGATCCCGGCCCGGGCCACGACCTTCAACGACAGGCCGGCGTCGATCACGGACGCGTCGACCTTGGTCTGCGAGCGGACGATGAGCGCGTCGTACGGACCGACGGCCTCGGCCAGCCCCTCGGTGGCCAGCTCGGGGCGAAGGTCGACGTCGAACTCGTCGCGGAGCCGCTCGATCCCTCGCTCCGCGAGCTTCTCGGTGACCAGGACCTTCACGGGCTACTCCGCCGCGGCGAAGATCTCCTCGGCGGCGGCGACACCGGCACCGCGCTTCACGGGGTACCCCATCTTCTCCAGCGTCAGCTCCAGCGCGGCAAGGCACCGCAGGATGTCGAGGCGGTCGAAGAAACCGAGGTGGCCGATGCGGAAGACCTTCCCCTTCAGCGGTCCCTGGCCCGGCGCGAGGATGATGCCGTGCTCGGCACGCACGTTGGCCACGAGCTCGTTGCCGTCGATGCCGTCCGGCGCGCGAACCGCGGTGACCGCCCAGGCCCGGTGGGGATGCTCGCCGTCCAGGTCGAGACCGAGGGCGCGGACGCCCTCCTTGCACGCCTCGGACAGCACCTTGTGGCGGAGCAGCACGGCTTCCTCGCCCTCCTCCTGGTAGAGGCGGAGGGCGGCGGCCAGTCCCTGCACCAGGCTGATGGCCGGCGTCCACGGGCTCTCCGGATGGGGCAGGTCGGCAGAGGCCTTGTACGCGGCCCAGTCGAAGTAGAAGCGGGGCAGCGTGGCGCTGGCACTGGCAGCCCAAGCGTCGTCGGAGACGGAGACGAAGGCGATCCCCGGGGTGGCCCCGAGCGCCTTCTGGGAGCCCCCGACTGCCACGTCCACCCCCCACCCGTCGCCGCCGAACGGCACCGCGCCCAGGCTGGAGATGACGTCGACGATGAACAGCGCCCCGGCCTCCTTGGTGACCCGGCCCATCTCCTCGATGTCGTGGATCACGCCGGTCGACGTCTCGCTGTGCTGGGCCAGCACGCCCTTGGTCGGCGCCTCGGCCAGCGCCGCGACGATGTCCTCGGTGCGGGCGGCCCGCCCCCAGTCGTACTCGACGCGGCGGACGTCGAGGCCGAACGCTTCGGCGATGCGAGCGAACCGATCCCCGAAGTAGCCGGCCACCGGGACGACCACGCGGTCGCCCGGGGAGAAGCAGTTGGCCACCGCCGACTCGAGGCCGCCCGTCCCCGACGACGTGAACACGAGCACGTCGCCTTCCGTCTTCAGCAGCGCCCGCAGGCCGGCCGTGACCTCGCGGAGGAGGGCGCCGTAGCCGGAGCCCCGGTGGTACACGAGCGGGCTGCCCTGGGCCAGGAACACCTCCGGTGGGACCGGGGTCGGTCCGGGCGTCATGAGGATCTCGGGTCGCTCCACGGTGGGTCGATGCTCCATCCTCGGCGGCGCGGTCAGCGTAGCACGGGCCTCTCAGCGGAGGTCGCTCAGCGCGTCGAACAGCCGGTCGAGATCGGCTTCGGTGTTGAAGAAATGGGGCGAGACGCGGATGCCGTCGCCGCGATGGTCCACGCAGACATCGCGCGCGTACAGCGCCTCGGCGATCTTGCCGGCCTCCGGCCCCACGCCGATGTTGACCACGCCCCCTCGGGCGACCGGGTCGCGTGGCGTCCGGACCGGCAAGCCGGCCGCATCGGCCCTGGTCATCAGGGACTGCGTCAGCTCGCCGATGCGCTCCCGGATGCGCTCCGGCCCGACCTCGCTGATGATCTCCAGACCGCCGTGAGCGACGAACGCGGTCGGCGCGGGATGCGTGCCGGTCTCGAAGCGCCGGGCCGTGGGATGGAAGTCGAGCTCCTGGGTCTTGAACGCGAACGGCTCCCGTTGGCTCCACCATCCGGCGATGGCCGGCTCCAGCGACGGCAGCAGGTCGCTCCGCGCGAACAGGAACGTCAGCCCCGGGCCACCGAGCAGCCATTTCAGGACGCCGGTCGTGTAGAAGTCGCAGCCGACGTCGTGGACGTCGATGGGGATGATGCCGGCTCCGTGGAAATCATCGATCGCCGTCCACGCCCCGGCTTCGCGCGCGATCCGGCAGATCTCCTTCACGTCGAGCAGCGCGCTGGACCGGTACAGGACGCGGTTGATGATGACCAGCGCCGTGCGCTCATCGATGGCCTCGGCGAACGACTCGACGGGAACGGTGAGGCCGTCCTCGCTCGGCAGGAACACCACCTCGGCGCCCCGCCGCCGGTGGGCCAGGGCCACATGGCCGTCGGTGGGAAAGTCCAGCTCGGTCAGGACGATGCGGTTGCGCTCGCCGTCGAGGTCGAGGCACGACAGCACCGAGGCCAGGGCCATCGTCACGTTCGCGGTGATGGCCAGCTCGGCCGGGTCGGCGCCGACGAGGCCGGCGAAGATCCGTTTCACCTCGCGGATCCGCGGGAAGATGCGCTCGAACCACACCGGCTCGGGGGCGCCCATCTCCTCCCACGCGCGGACGTATTCGGCCAGGTACCGCTTGGCCCGCGTCGACACCGGCCCCAGCGACGCGCTGATCAGATAGGCCTTCCGGGCCACAACCGGGAACTCGTCGCGGTACTCCTCGAACGGCTTCACGTCGTCGGTCCGGGGCCGGGGACGGCTTGGAGCGCCCCGCGGAGCGACGCCACGTACGTCCGCTGACGGACGAGGTGGGGGTCCTCGGGGTCCTCGACGCGCGTTCGAACCATAGCCAGGTTGATCTGCTGGCGGTGCAGCCGCTTGAGGAGGGCGCCGGCGTGCGGTCCGGCCCGCCTGCGCATGGCCCGCACCGCGGTCCGGCGCGACCGCGTCGTCTGCAGGTCGGACCACTCCTCGTGGGTGAGGCCGTCCTTCCCCACCTCGTCGGCCAGCGCCGCCTCCAGCCAGCGGTGCTCGCGCCGGTGGGCCAGCGACACCATCAGCACGACGAAGGCCAGCATGGGCAGGCCCTTGACCGCGGTGGCCCCGATGACCTGGACGAACTCGGCGCCCTCGATGGGAGGCTCGGGGAAGAAGTTCAGCAGCGGCGAGTTCCACAGGAAGTGGGCGGCCATGGCGGTCAGGAACAGGGCCACGCCGATCCCCAGCCGGCGACCGAACGAGGCGTGGCCGCGGCGGCTGGTGAAGTAGGCGATGCCCATCCCGGCCAGGCCTGAGTAGAGGACGTGCCCGTACAGCCCGCTGGCGATGACGCGGACGTAGAAGCCGAGCAGCACCCCCTCGGCCTCCCCGCCGAACCGGGCCATGAAGTAAAAGACGTCCTCGACGACGGCGAAGCCGAGCCCGGCCATGGCCCCGTACACGAACCCGTCGAGGACATCGTCCACCTCGCGACGGGCGATGAGGTAGATGAACACCACCCCCATCGCCTTGAGGATCTCCTCGGTCCAGGGCGCCAGGATGGCCGGCCCCCACTCGGCCACGAACTCGGGATCGGCAAACCCGCTGAGAACGACGGCCCATCCGTTGTTGGCCAGGATGGCCAGGGTCGTCGCCCCGACCGCCCCCCACAGCAGCGCCCCGAACACGAGCGACAGCGGCTCGCGCTCGTACAGGTCCAGGAAATACACGAGGAGGAACACGGGAACCGCGTAGAGGAGCAGCAGGAACCACGACAGGACCCACCCCTCGGGGGAGAGCTCCCTGAACACGGTCTGCATGAGCACCGTGACGTACCCGGTGATCAGGAGGAGGAGCAAGAACAGGTAGAGCGCCGGTTGCCGCCACTGCCACAGCCCGGTGCGGTGTCCCCAGCGAGGACGCGGGAGCGACGCCGGGGCGCTAGCCAACCCGCACCCCCGTGATCATCGCCCGCAGCTCCTCCAGGACGGCGCCGAGCGCTCCCTGCGGCGCCCACCCGTCGAACACGATCCCCCGCCCGTCGGCAGTGACCACCGTGGTCACCTCTCCCTCGACGGCGACGGCCTGCTCCCCGAATACGCCGACATAAGCGACCCGAACGCCCCGCAGCCCCGCCACCGTCCCCGCCGACCGCGCCGAGGTCTGGAGCTGCGACGCCTGCGGCTCCAGCGCCTTGGAGAGGTAGTCGTCGAGCAGCTCCTCCGCGTTCGCCGTCCACGCCAAGGCGTAGGCATCGAGGTTGCCGGTCCCTTTGGTCAGCCGGACACCGTCCGGGTCCTCGAACCGCTCCCCCTGGATCCAGCCGGGCAGGGGCACGAGGCTCACGCCGAGCCCCACGGGTGCGATCGGTGCGTCGGGTGGGGGCGGCGACGGATCGGGGTCGGGGATGGCCGAGCTCGTCCCGGCCACGAACGGGATCCACCCCATGGTCACCACCACGATGACCAGGAACACCGCGAGGGTGGGGAGCCACTTCCGCTCCTTGGGAACGGGCGCGGGCGGCGACGCGACGGCTACAGGTTGCTCCTGATATCCCACAGCTCGGGATAGAACCGCTTCTCGAGTGTGGTTCGCAAATAGCTGGCCCCGCTCGATCCCCCAGTCCCCGTCTTCGAGCCGATCATCCGCTCCACCATGAGGATGTGCCGGTGGCGCCACAGCGCGAAGAGCTCATCGTGCACGAGGAGGTCATCGGCCAGGTACCAGATGCCGGGGAAGGCCTCGCGGTTGCGGGCCAGCTTCTGCAGGCTCGACGCGCGGGTCTCGGCGTCCTCATC
>DASQUI010000049.1:0-2508 GCA_035641375.1 Actinomycetota bacterium | reverse complement strand
CGACGCACGCACCTGTTCCAGGCCATCCGTGACTTCCAGCGCCGCGACCGCCGGTACGGGGGGTTGCCGAGATGAAGTACTTCTCGTACGGGTCGAACATGGAGCCGAAGACGATGGCCCATTCCTGCCCGGGCGCGGTCCCCCGGGGGGCCGGCCGGCTCGACGGCTACCGACTCGAGTTCAGCGTGTACTCGGAGCGATGGGGCGGCGGTGCGGCGAACATCGAGCCCGACGACGCCGCCCATGTGTGGGGCGTCGTGTGGGAGGTCACCGAGGATTGCGTGGCCACCCTCGACACGTACGTGGGGCATCCGACCTTCTTCCGGCAGGAGCGGGTCATCGTGGGGACCACCGACGGCGCCGTCGAGTGCTTCACCTACCGGGTGGCCCATCAGAAGGGGTACGTGCGCCCCACCGACTCGTACCTGAACAGGCTCCGCGGGGCCATCCGCCAGCAGGGGCTGCCCCCGGAGGCTCTGGACATCCTGGAGGCGGCGGCCCGCCCGCCCACGCCGCGCATCAGCACGTAAGGCCGTGCCCCCACTGACCTGGGACCGGGTTCGCGGCTGGCGGCTCGCGCGCCACCACCTCGACCGGCGGGTCCCGGCCCGACGTCTCACCGACGTCGTCACCGACGTCTGCGGCATCCACGCCCAGGTCCAGTCGGCGGCGGAGCTCCAGATCTGGGCCCGCGTCGGCGGAGTGACGCCGGAGGACGTCCGCGAGGCGCTGTGGGAGGAGCGGCGGCTCGTCCGGACGTGGGCGATGCGCGGAACCCTTCACGTCCTGACGGCCGAGGACCTGCCGCTCTATGCCGCGGCACTAGGGACGATCGACCGCTGGAAGGGGGTGTGGCTGAAGTACGTTGGGCTGACGCAGGCGCAGTTCGAGGCGCTCATCGAGGCAATCCAGCAGTCGCTGGGAGCCCGTCCGATCACCCGCGAGCAGCTCGCGGAGAAGGTCGCCGAGCGCGTAGGCCCGGCGGCGCAGGAACGGATGCGCTCCGGCTGGGGCGAGCTGCTCAAGCCGGCAGCGTTCCGCGGCTCGCTGATCTCGGGCCCGCCGCGCGGGCAGAACGTGACCTTCGTTCGCCCGGACCGCTGGCTGGGACGGTGGCCGCGCCCAGACGGCGATGCCTCGGTCCGGGAGGTGCTGCGCCGCTACCTGCACACGTTCGGCCCGGCCACACACGACGACTTCGCCCGGTGGTGGGGCGTGCAGCCGGCACCGGCCCGCCGCATCCTGCGGTCGATGCCCGAGGATGAGGTGGCGGAGGTCGAGGTCGGTGACACGACGGCATCCGCGCTGGCCGCCGACGTCCCGCTCCTCGGGAAGGCGTCGCCGCGCGGCATCGTCCGCCTGCTCCCCATGTTCGACCACTACGTCGTCGGCTTCCGTCCCCGAGAGGAGATCGTCGAGAAGCGGTTCGCCCCGCGCGTGTTCCGGAAGGCGGCGTGGATCTCGCAGACGGTGCTGGTCGACGGCCGCATCGCCGGGATCTGGGCCCACGAGAAGGCGGGCCGCCGCATCGAGGTGACGGTGGAGCCGTTCGCCAGGCTGGCCGCAGCGACGAAGAAGGTCATCGCCGACGAGGCCGATCGCCTGGGCCGTTTCCTGGGGGCTCCGGCGACCGTGGCGTACTCGGCATAATCACCATATGGCCCTGCCGACCGGAACGGTGACGTTCCTGTTCACCGACATCGAGGGCTCGACGCGCCTGCTGCAGGAGCTGGGTGCTGCGTTCGGAGAGGTGATCGGCCGCCACAACCACATCCTCGACCAGGCCATCGCGTCTCACGGTGGCGTCGTCGTTCGGGTCGATGGCGACGCGTTCTTCGCCGCGTTCGAGCGCGCGCCCGACGCCGTCGCTGCTGCCGTCGACGCGCAGCGAGGTCTGGCCGAGGAGCCGTGGCCGGCCACGGTCCGGGTCCGCATGGGGATCCACACCGGCGATGGTGTCCTGGGCGGTGGTGATTATGTGGGCTTGGACGTGCATCGCGCCGCGCGGATCGCCGCTGCCGGCCACGGTGGCCAGGTACTGCTGTCGGGGACCACCCGAGCGCTGGTTGACGGGAGGCTCCCGGATGGGGTCGCCGCTCGATCGCTCGGGGAGCATCGGTTGAAGGACCTGAGCTGGCTGGAAGAGATCAACGATCTGGTCGTGCCGGGCCTGCCGGCGGACTTCGCGCCCATCCGGACCCTGGAGCCACCCATCACGCTTCCGAGGTACCGCACGGCGTTCGTGGGGAGGGACCGAGAAGGCGAGGAGCTGGACCGGCTCCTGCACCCGGGATCCCTCGTCACGCTGACCGGGCCGGGCGGGATCGGGAAGACCCGGCTGGCCGTCGAGGCGGCGGCGACCGCACATGACCGGTTCGTGGACGGCGTGCACTTCGTCGATCTCTCGCCCATCTCGGAGACGGCGCTCGTGGCCCCGACGATCGCGGCGGTGCTGGGGCTCTCCGAGGTGGCCGGAGCGTCGGCCTCGGAGACGCTTCGTGAGCATCT
>DASQUI010000048.1:0-5068 GCA_035641375.1 Actinomycetota bacterium | reverse complement strand
TGGCGGTGAGGCTCGTCGCGGCCATGATCCTCTTCGTCCTGGAGTACAGCCGCACGAAGCTCGTTCGGCACGCCCTGACTGGGACCACGTACCGGAGCAGCGTTGACCGCGCCTCCGACGAGCGTGCCGTCCTCGACCGGGAGGGAACGAGCACGATGGTCCTGATCCTTGAAGGCTTCCTGTTCTTCGGGACGGCCCACGCCCTGCTCGACCGCATCCGGGCACGCGTCAAGCTCGTACCTCGGCTCCGGTACGTGTTCATCGACCTCAGGCGGGTCCGCGGGGCCGACTCATCCGCCGTGATGACGATCGCCAAGCTCGGCCGCCTCGCCGAGCAGCACGCCTTCACGCTCGTGCTGGCGGGGATGTCTGAGCAGCTGAAGCGAACCCTGGCTCGCGGCGGCGTCGAGGAGACACGGGAGGCCGTGCGCATCTTCCAGGATCCCGACCGCGGCCTGCAGTGGTGCGAGGACCGGACGCTCGAGGAGGCCGGGGTCGATCCGGCGCCGGCCAGCCGTCCTCTGGGGACGTGGCTGCGCGACGAGACCGGCCAGGAGATTCCGGCGGCCCGCGTCGCCCCGTTCCTCGAGCGGGTCGAGGTCCCGGCCGGGCACGAGATCATGCGACAGGGGTCCGTCGGCGACGACGTGTACTTCATCGAGTCGGGCCGGCTCGCCGTGGAGCTGGTCACGCCCGATGAGGAGCGGGTCCGGATGCGGGCCATCCACCCGGGCACCGTTGCCGGGGAGCTGGCCATGTACCTGGGGACGCGCCGGACGGCCTCGGTGGTCGCCGAGACCGAGGCGACCCTGCACCGCCTCACCCGCGACGCCCTGGAGCGGATGCAGGTCGAGGAGCCTCAGCTGGCCGCGGCCGTCCACCGCGCGCTGGCCCGGCTGCTGTCCGAGCGCCTGTCGGCCAGCATCAGCACGATTGAGGCCCTCCTCGAGTGAGGCCGGGGTATCCTCGCCACCGATGACGATCGCGATCGTTGGAGGCACGGGTGACCTGGGGTTCGGGTTGGCGCTGCGGCTGGCCAGGGCCGGCGAGAAGGTCGTCATCGGATCGCGGGCCGAGGAGCGCGGCGCCGAGGCGGCGTCACGGGCCCGCGAGGTCCTCGGCGGCGATGCTCCCGTCGACGGAACCGACAACGCCGCCGCGGTGACCGGCGTCGGCCTGACCTTCGTCACCGTTCCGTTCGCCGGCCAGGCCGACATCTACCGGTCGATCAAGGACGCGTGGCCGCAGGGAGCCGTGGTGTGCGACACGACGACGCCGCTGGCCACCGCGGTGGGTGGACGGGCCACCCAGGTCCTGCGGCCGTGGCACGGTTCCGCCGCCGAGCAGGCCAAGGCGCTGCTGCCCAAGCACGCACGACTCGTGGCCGGCTTCCACTCGATCGGCGCGGAGCCGCTCACCGAGATCGAGCACGAGATGGAGGGTGACGTTCTGCTGTGCGGCGATGACGCCGAGGCCAAGGCCGCCGTCGGCGGAATCGTCGAGCGGATCCCCGGGTTGCACTGGGTTGACGTCGGAGCGCTGTCGATGGCTCGGATCATCGAGCCGCTGACGGCCGTGCTGATCAGCGTGAACCGCAGGTACGGGCTGAAGGGCACCGGCGTCCGGCTGGTCGGGCGCGACGCGTGGGGGACACCCCCGCCGCGCTGACCGAGGAAGGAGCGACCACGTGAAGATCGGCATCGGTCTGCCCAACACGATCCCGGGGACGCCGGGCCGGCTCCTCGTCGACTGGGCTCGACACGCTGAGAAGCTCGGGTTCTCCTCGCTGGCCACGATCGGGCGGGTCGCCTACCCCTCATACGACACGATGGCCACGCTCGCCGCCGCAGGCGCGGTGACCGAGCGCATCGGGCTCATCTCCAACATCCTGCTGATCCCGACGCACGACCCGGTCATGGTGGCCAAGGCCGCGGCCAGCGTCGACCAGATCTCGGGCGGACGGTTCACGATGGGGATCGGCGTGGGCACCCGCGACGACGACTACCACGCCTCGGGCGTGCCGTTCGAGGAGCGAGGACGGCGAGCGGACGCCGGGCTCGACATCATCCATCAGGCGTGGGCGGGCCGGCTGGTCGAAGGGGCCCGCAAGCCGGTCACGCCGACACCCGTGGCGGGCGTCGTCCCCATCCTCGTCGGAGGAACCTCGGACGCAGCGATCCGCCGCACGATCCGCTGGGGCGTGGGATGGACGGCCGGTGGCTCCGCCCCCGAGATGGTGGGGCCGTTCGCCGAGCGGGTTCGGGCGGCGTGGCGCGAGGCCGGCCGGGAGGCCGCCCCGCGGATCGTAGCGCTGTCGTACTTCGCCCTCGGCGGTGCCGAGGCCGACGGCGCCGCCAACCTGTCCGACTACTACGGCGACTTCGGACCGCACATCGCCGCAGCGATGCCGAAGAACGCCGGGGCGATCAACGACACCGCGAAGCGCTTCGAGGACGCGGGCGTCGACGAGCTGATGTTCGATCCCACCGTATCGGACGCCAAGCAGGTGGACCTGTTGGCCGAGGCCATCCTGTAGGGCATGGCCGACGACCACGTCGCGCGCAACCGCGCCGACTGGAACAAGTCCGCTGCGGAGTACGTCGCTCCCGCGCGGGAGGCGTGGGCCTCGGAGGCGCCGTACTGGGGCGTGTTCCAGGTTCCGGAGGCACAGGTCGGCATGCTTCCCTCCAGCGTGGAGGGCCGGGATGTCGTCGAGCTCGGCTGCGGCGCCGGATACGTGTCGGCGTGGCTGACCCGACACGGTGCGCACCCCGTCGGCATCGATCTCACCGAGAACCAGCTGGCCACGGCGTCGGCCCTCACCGAGGAGTTCGGGATCTCCTTCCCCCTGGTGCAGGGGGACGCCGAACAGCTGCCGTTCGCCGACGACTCGTTCGACCTGGCCATCAGCGAGTACGGTGCCAGCCTGTGGTGTGACCCGTACCGCTGGATCCCCGAGGCCGCCCGGGTGCTGCGTCCCGGCGGCGAGCTGATCTTCCTGACCCACGGCGCGCTGCTGACCCTCGCCCTCCCCGACACCGAGGCCGAGGGCCCGGCCACAGACCGCCTGCGCCGCGACTACTTCGGGATGCACCGGTTCGAGTGGCCCGACGAGGACAGCGTCGAGTTTCATCTCGGCTACGGCGATTGGATCCGGGTGCTCCGAGGAAGCGGTTTCGAGATCGAGGACTTGATCGAGGTCCGCCCACCGGAGGGCTCGACGACGCGATACCCGTGGGCCGACCTGGCCTGGGCCCGCCGTTGGCCGATCGAGGAGATCTGGAAGGCGCGCAAGCGCGGCTCGTGACCGCTCTACGGCGGTGCCCGATCCTCCAGCATCGACCCGTCCGGTTTCCGGAACACCGGTCGCCCGTCTTCCAGTCCCAGCGTGAACCCATCGCGCTCGTGGATCATCCGGTGGTGCCGGCGGCTCAGCAGGACATCGGGGAGCCGGGCCAGGACCTCGGACCGGTATCCGTCCAACGGGAGCGAGCCGCGTCGCTACTCGCCGAACGCGATCAGCATCTGGCCGGAGTCGACGATGTCGCCGGCCTTGACGGCGATCTGCTGAACGATCCCGTCGCGGGCGGCGGCGATGTGGTTCTCCATCTTCATCGCCTCCAGGACGCACACGGACTCTCCGGCCTTGACCTCCTGCCCTTCCTCGACGAGGACCTTCAGGATCGTGCCCTGCATCGGCGAGACCAGGGCGTCGTGGCCGTGGGCGTGGGCCCCGTGCCCGGCCGCCTCCGGCGGTGCCGGCGGCGTTGGGAGGTCGGCACCCCACACCCGGACCGGGACCCGCCTCCCGTCCAGCTCCACCACGATGCGGGCCGGCTTCACCCCCGACACCTTCACCGGCTCGACGGACTCCTCGGACGGCGTGAACTGGCCCGCATCCAGGGCCTGCTCCACCCACTTCGTGGTGTGGCTGGCCTCGCGGAACGTCAGCGTCTCCATGACCCACCGGTAGAACGGAATCGTGGTCGGCACGCCCACGATCTCGAACTCGTCGAAGGCACGCAGCATGCGCCGACGGGCCGCCTCGCGATCCTCGCCCCACACGATGAGCTTGGCGAACAGCGAGTCGTAGTCGCCGGGGATCACCTTCCCCTCGGCGAAGCCGCTGTCGAGGCGGACGAACGGTCCGGACGGCGGGCGGAACCGCGTCAGCAGCCCCGCCCGGGGCAGAAAGTCGTTGGCGGCGTCCTCCGCGTTGATCCGGCACTCGATGGCGTGCCCGCGCAGCTCGGGAGAGAGATCGACGCGCTGCCCGTCGGCCACGGCCAGCTGCAGCCGCACGAGATCGAGCCCGGCCACCATCTCCGTCACCGGGTGCTCCACCTGGAGACGGGCGTTCACCTCGAGGAAGTAGAACGAGCCGTCGTCGTCGACGAGGAACTCGACGGTGCCGGCGTTCACGTATCCCGCACGCTTGGCGATGGCCAGCGCGGCCTCGCCGATCCGGGCCCGGAGGTCCCGGCTCACCACCGGGGAGGGGCTCTCCTCCAGCAGCTTCTGGTAGCGGCGCTGCAGCGTGCAGTCGCGCTCGCCGAGGAACGACAGGTTGCCGTGCGTATCGGCGATGATCTGCGCTTCGACGTGATGGGCCCGGGCGATGTACCGCTCCAAGTACACCTCGGGGCGGCCGAAGTAGGCGGTGGCCTCGCGGGCCGACCGTTCCAGCAGCTCCTCGAGCCGGTCGGCCGACTCGATGAGGTGCATCCCGCGCCCGCCGCCTCCGAACGCGGCCTTCACCGCCACGGGGTAGCCGATCCGCTCGGCGATGCCCCGGGCCTCCTCCACGCCGACCGGCTTCGACACGCCGGGGACGACGGGCACGCCGACCTCCTCGGCGGCCCGCCGGGCCGCGGCCTTGTCGGCCATCATCTCCATGGCCTCCGGCGGGGGACCTATGAACGTCAACCCGGCGCCGGTGCAGGCCCGGGCGAAGTCGGGGCGCTCCGCCAGGAAGCCGTACCCGGGGTGGACCAGCGTCGCTCCGCCGCGCTGCGCCGCCTCGAGGATGGCTTCGATGTTGAGGTACGACGCGGCCGGGGAGGCAGGC
>DASQUI010000047.1:0-2280 GCA_035641375.1 Actinomycetota bacterium | reverse complement strand
ATGGCGGCGACGTCCTGTCGCCTGCCCCAGCTCGACTTGGAGATCGAGCCCCCGCCGCTGCCCCAGAACTCCATCATCTACGCGGCCGACGGAACGCCGTTGACGACGCTCCACGCCGAGCAAGACCGCGTCCTTCTCCCGTTCTCGCGCATCCCCAAGGTCGTGCAGGACGCGGCGATCGCCGTCGAGGACCAGCGCTTCTGGCAGCACCGGGGCGTCGACCTGCGGGCGCTGCTCCGGGCCGCGTACGTGAACGCCACCGAGGGCCGCATCGTCGAGGGTGGCTCGACCATCACCCAGCAGTTCGTGAAGAACCGGCTGGTCGGTTCGGATCGGACCCTGCAACGGAAGTTCCGGGAGGCCGCCCTGGCGTGGCGCCTCGAGGAGCGGATGTCGAAGCAGGAGATCCTGGCCGAATACCTCAACACGATCTACTTCGGCCGCGGCGCCTACGGGATCCAGGCCGCGGCCCGGCACTACTTCTCCAAGCAGGCCCGGGAGATCACGCTCCCCGAAGCGGCGTTCCTGGCCGGCATGATCGCCGGACCGGAGCGGTACGACCCGGAGGATGATCCGAAGGCGGCGCTGGCTCGCCGGAACCTGGTCCTCAACCTGATGCGTCAGCAGCGGCTGATCTCGCGGTTCGAGCACGCCGAGGCGATCTCCACCCCGCTCGAGCTCAACCCCCCGCCCGAGAAGAAGCGGTACCCGGCAGCGCACTTCGTCGAGCACGTGAAGAAGCAGATCCTGCGGGACAAGCGGTTCGGAGCGACCCAGCAGGAGCGGTACGACGCGCTGTTCAAGGGAGGGCTTCGCATCTACACGACGATCAACCTGAAGCTGCAGCGGGCCGCCGAACACGCCGTGTACGACATCCTGTCCCAGCGCGGCGACCCCTATGGAGCGCTGACGGCCATCGACCCCCGCAACGGCCACATCGTGGCCATGGTCGGCGGGAAGGACTTCTTCGCCAAGCGCCGCAAGGATCCGGTGGCCCGGGTCAACCTGGCCACCGGCCAGGGCGGCACGGGTCGTCAGGCCGGCTCGGCGTTCAAGCCGTTCGCCCTCGTGGCGGCGCTGGAGAAGGGCATCTCACCGCAGAAGGCGTACCCGGGAGGATCGTTCATCAGCATCCCCCAGGCGTACGGCCCGCCGTGGAGCGTGCGGAACTACGAGGGGTCCTCCTACGGCAGCCTGACGCTGGAGCAGGCCACCATCAACAGCGTGAACGTGGTGTACGCCCAGGTGATCATGGACGTCGGCGTGCGCCGCGTGGTGCAGACGGCCAGGAAGATGGGTGTCCGCAGCAAGCTGCGCAACGTCCCGTCCGCGGTGCTGGGAGCCAACGAGGTGAGCACGCTCGACATGGCCTCGGGGTACGGAACGCTGGCCGCGGGCGGCTACCGGCTGCCTCCCATCGCCATCGAGCGGGTCACCGATGCCTCCGGCCGGCTGGTGTACGAGGCGAACCCCGAGCCGCGCCAGGTCGTCTCGCCGGCCGTGGCCTGGGTGGCCACGCAGATCCTCCGCAAGGTGATCCTGTACGGGACGGGCGTGGCGGCCAACATCGGGCGCCCCGCCGCAGGCAAGACGGGCACCGCTCAGCAGTGGCGCGACGCGTGGTTCGTGGGCTTCGTCCCCCAACTGGTCGCCTCGGTGTGGGTGGGGTATCCACGGGGGGCCATCTCGATGGTTCCGCCGACCACGCGCATCCGGGTCACGGGAGGCTCCTTCCCTGCGCAGATCTGGCACGCGTTCATGATGAAGTCGACGCGGGGGATGCCGGTTCGGAACTTCAAACGGCCGCAGGAGCTCCAGGTGATCGTGGCCGTCGACACCGCACGTGGCTGCCTCGCCGACGACTTCAGCGACCCGCTGTACGTGGAGACGCAGACGTTCATCGCCGGGACCCAGCCGAAGAAGTGCAAGGATGCGGGCCTTGGCAAGGTCGGGCCCGGCGTGGGCGTCCCCGCGGTGATCGGCATGCCGCTCCCCGACGCGGTGAAGCTGCTGGTGAAGAAGGGATACACGACCTCGAGCGAGAATGAATACCACCCGTACTACGTGCAGGGCACCGTGATCCGGCAGTACCCGCCGGGGGGGACGACGGCTCCCGGCGGCACGCGCGTCCACCTCATCGTGGCCACCCAGAAGAAGCCCTACGTCGTGGTGCCCAAGGTCGTCGGCCTGACGACCAAACAGGCGAAACAGAAGCTGGCCGCGGGCGGCTACCGGCTGCCTCCCATCGCCATCGAGCGGGTCACCGATGCCTCCGGCCGG
>DASQUI010000046.1:0-7034 GCA_035641375.1 Actinomycetota bacterium | reverse complement strand
GCTACGCCCTGGCCAGAATGATTGCCCGGCCGCTGCAGCGGCTGGCCGAGGGGGCCATGGCCGTGGCCTCCGGCAACCTCGACGCTCGCGTGGACGCCGAGGGGCAGGGCGATGTGGCCCCCCTGGCCGATGCGTTCAACTCGATGACCGGCAACCTGCGCAACTACGTCGGCGAGCTGGAGAAGTCGCGCGACGAGCTGCGGCGCGGCCTCGATCGCCTGGGGGCGACGCTTCGGTCCACCCACGACCTCGAGGGCATGCTGGGCGTGATCCTCGACACCGCCGCGGTGACGATGGGCGCCAGCGCCGGCGCGGTGTTCCTGCGCTCTCCGTCGGGGCGGGGCATCCAGCTGGAGGTCGCCCACGGGTACGAGGCGCCGAGGGGCGTGGCCCTGCGGGTGGGCGAGGGTATCGCCGGAACGGCTGCGGCGGGCATGGCCGTGCTCGTCCCCTCAGACGCCTCCGCGTCGCCGAGTCCCGTCCGGCCCGCCGAGCCGGGGGCGGCCACCGCGGTCGCGGTGCCGCTGATCCGGGGCGACCGCAACATGGGGGTCCTGGCGCTGTACGGCCGCACCGTGCCCGAGCCGTACGTCCCCGAGGACCTGGAGACGCTGGGCTCGTTCGCCGGCCAGGCCTCGGTGGCCATCGAGAACGTGCTCCTCCACCAGGAGGCCCAGCGCCTCTCGATCACCGATGGCCTCACCGGAGTGTGGAACCGGCGCTACCTGCAGCTCACGCTGACCAAGGAAATCGAGCGGGCCCAGCGGTTCGGCCGGCCGCTGTCGGTCCTCATGATCGACATCGACCACTTCAAGCAGGTGAACGATCTGCACGGCCACCAGGTCGGCGACGAGGTCCTGGTCGAGGTCACCCGGCGGATCATCTCGGTCATCCGCGGCCAGATCGACTCCCTGGCGCGCTACGGCGGCGAGGAGTTCGTCGTCGTCCTCCCGGAGACGCCGCCCCAGGGCGCCCACGTCGTCGCCGACAAGATCCTGGCCGTCATGCGCCGCGGTCCGTTCGCCGAGGAGACCGGCACCGGCATCAAGCTGACCGTCAGCATCGGCATCGGCTCGCACCCGGAGAACGGCAGCTCCGCGGAGGAGCTGATCCGCGCAGCCGACGTGGCCATGTATCGCGCCAAGGAAGCCGGGCGCGACCGCGTCGAGACCGAGTAGCGCGCTCGACCGCCCCGACCCTAGACTCGTAGCCCCTCGAGCGGGAGCGGTCATGGCGAAGGTGAAGAAGGCGGTCATCCCTGCCGCCGGGCTGGGGACGCGGTTCCTCCCGGCCACCAAGGCGCAGCCCAAGGAGATGCTGCCGCTCGTGGACCAGCCCGCCATCCAGTACGTGGTGGAGGAGGCAGTCCGGGCCGGCCTCCACGACATCCTCATCATCACCGGGCGGGGCAAGCGAACGCTGGAGGATCACTTCGACCGCTCCGCGGAGCTGGAGCACCACCTCGAGAAGGCCGGCAAGCACGATCTGCTGAAGCAGGTCCGGGAGATCACCGAGATGGCGGTGGTGCACTACATCCGCCAGCGCGATCCCCTCGGCCTCGGGGCGGCGGTGGCCGTGGCCGAGCCGCACGTCGGCGGCGATGCGTTCGCCGTCCTTCTCGGCGACGACATCGTCCAGGCGTCCGATCCGCTGCTGGAGCGGATGATTGGGATCTACGAGCGGTACGGACGCAGCGTGGTCGCGGTCCAGCAGGTGCCGCGCGACGACATCAGCCTGTACGGCGCGGTCAAACCGGAGTTCGTCGAGGACGATCTGGCCCGGATCCTCGACATCGTGGAGAAGCCATCGCCCGAGGAGGCGCCGTCGAACCTGGCGGTGATCGGCCGGTACGTGTTCACGCCAGAGATTTTCGAGGCCCTCCGTTCCACGGCCCCCGATGCGGGCGGTGAGGTGCAGCTCACCGATGCCATCGCCATCCTGGCCCGGGAACAGGCCGTCTACGCGAACGTGTTCGAGGGCGCGCGGTACGACATCGGGAAGAAGCTCGACTACCTGAAGGCGACCGTCGAGCTGGCCGCGGAGCGGGAGGACCTGGGCGAGGCGTTCCGGGCGTTCCTGGCCGATTTCGTCCAGCGGCACAAGATCGTCTGATCCAGTCGCCGCTGGGATGGTCTGCTCCCGGTGATTGAACCCCTACATATTGGGTGTTACGTTCCGATCGGCCCCACGATGTTGCGATAGCGCCGCGGCACCGGACGAGAGGGAGCGCGGACGTGGATTGGCTATTGCTGCTAGTGTTGGCCATCATCTGGGGGGTATTCCTCCTCCCTACTCCAAAGAGATCACGGGATACGAACGTGGGGTTTGAACAGAACTTGGAAGCCCTCGAGCACATCCAGAAGCATCCGAGCCCGCCGGGGCGGTGGGTACTGATGCCGCGGCAGGAGGAACGGTTCGTCGGCCCCCGCGGCCGGACCCGGGCACGCGTTCGTGAGCGTCGCCGCAGGGTGCTGGGCGTTCTCGGCGAGGCCATCGCGTTCACCCTCCTGATCGGGGCGTTCCCACCGTTGCGGGCGATGTGGAGCATCACCGCCATCCTCGTGGGGCTGACCGCGATCTACGTCGCGCTCCTGCTCCGGCTGAAGCTCCGTGCGACCCAGAAGCGGCGGACGGTGACGCTGCCCGACACCGACATCTCGGTGGTCCGCTCGTACCAGAAGGCACCCCTGCCGGGCGCCGCCGCCGCGCGCTGACGGGCCGCCCTGCCCTCTGCCAGAATCCCTCTGTGAACCTCCGGCCCCTCGCCGACGAGTTCCATCGTCGCTTCGAGCAGATCATGTCGGCCCGCGAGGTCGTCCTCGGGGCGTCGCGCCGGTCCATACGGGCCTCGGCAAACTCGATCCGCGCCATCCACCGCGGCGAGCTCGACGAGGCCCATCGGCTGCAGGCAGAAGCACGCGCCGCCCTCGACGAGGGGGAACAGGCCGCGGCGGGGCATCCCAACCGATTGTTCGCCGGGATGCTCGGCGACGCTCAGAAGGAGTACGCCGAGTCACTGATCAGCGAGGCCGTCGTGACCGGGAAGGACCTGCCCACGCCGGAGGAGCTTCGGGTGGACCTGGCTCCCTACCTCAACGGGATGGCCGAGGCCATCGGGGAGTGCCGCCGGGCCATCCTCGACATGCTGCGGATCGGCGAGGTCGGCCGCAGCGAGGCGATGCTGGCCGCGATGGAGGACATGTACTACCTCCTCGTGTCGATGGACTACCCGGACGGGATCACGGGCCAGCTGCGGCGGTCGACCGACGTCGCCAGGAGCCTGCTGGAGAAGACTCGCGGCGATCTGTCTGTCTCGATCGGCCAGCGCCGGCTCCACGACGCCCTCGAGGAGCACCGCGGCAACCTCGCCGAACCGCCCTCCTGATACCCTTGAAGCTCCGGGGGTGTAGCTCAGTGGTAGAGCGCTGCCTTCGCACGGCAGAGGCCAGGGGTTCAACTCCCCTCACCTCCACTTGACGCCCCGCGTCACGCCGGCGACTCCGGCTCCGGGACGGCCAACGGGCAGATCGTGCCCTACCGGTCCCCGTGGAGGGGCTGCCGTAGCGATCGCCTGACGTTAGGAAGCGTCGGGCCGCTCGACTCGCTTGTGCGTGTACGCGTCGGGGTCCATGTCGTGCCGGTACGCGAGGCTGATCCGGGGCCCCGCCCGGGCCACCTTGGGGACGCTGTGCTCCCAATCGCGTTGGGTCCGGCCGCCGGTCACCAGCAGGTCGCCGTGGCCGAGGACGAACGAACGGCGTTCGCCGCCGCCCCTGGGGCGGAGCAGGAACGCCCGCGGCTCGCCCAGTGACACCAGCGCCACGATCGGATCCTCGATCTCCTTGGGGATGCGATCGCCGTGCCAGGCAACGCTGTCGGTTCCGTCGCGATAGAGATTGAAGCCCACTGAGTCGAAGTCCCGGTCGTAGTGTTCGGAGAGCAGATCGCGGATCTCGTCGAGGATCGGTGGGTCCAACGCCTCGCCGGACGCCGCGTTCCACGGTGCGGTGAGCCGGGGCTCGAGGACGCGCTTGTCGTACATGCGCCGGGACCGCTGCGTCCATCCTCGCGACTCGAGGACGGCCTCGAAGAGATGGTCGGCGCCGGCGATCCACGCCGGGGCGTGGTCCACCCAGGAAGCGTCGTCGAGGTCGATGCGCTGCAGCCAGGCGAAGGAACGGTCGATGGAAACCTCGTCGCCGACGGAGAAGAGCGACGGTTGCCACATCAGCTCGGAGGTCATCCCTGCGACTCTACCCAGGCGCCGGGATGCATCGTGACCGCGGTTTCCCGCGGCCACGACGTTGTCGGGCGAACACGCCGGAGTGCCCTACCGTTTCTTCGCGGCGGCCTTGCCGCCCTTGCGGCCCGCGGCCTTCTTCTGCGCCGTGGTTCCGCCCTGCTTCGCGCTGGAGCTTCCGGTATGCGACCTCTTGCCGCCGCGGCTGGACGCACCGGGGGAGTTGGCGATCCGCGCCGCACGCCCCTTCGACATGCCCTTTTCCTTCAGCTTCTCGTACTGGCGCTCGTTCTTGACACTGGGTCGCTTGTTCGGCATGACTGTCTCCTTCGTGCGTCACGATGTTCTTACCCGGCGGATGAGGCGCTACACGGTCCGGGGTAAGGGGGAGGCGTGCTGACGAACGCCATCATCGCCGAGCTGCTCGCCCTCGATGCGGAGGCCGAGGAGGGCCACCGGGAACGGGCGCTCCGCCGCGCCTCCCGTGCCGCGCTGACGTGGCCGGAGGAGGCCGGCGCGGTCATCGGGCAGGACCGGCCCCTCACCGAGCTCCGCGCCGTCGGCCCGTGGGTGGCCCGCCGCATCCATGGATGGCTGGAGGCGCCGCCGGACCCACCGGAGCCGCCCGTCCTCCGGCGCGGCTTCATCACGGTGGCGCAGGCCAGGGAGGTCCTGGCCGACCATCCCGACGTCCGGCTGCGGGCTGACCTCCAGATGCACACGACGTGGAGCGACGGCTCGGCGTCCGTGCGCGAGATGGTGGACGCGTGTGCCGCCCTCGGCTACGAGCACGTCGCCATCACCGATCACTCGAAAGGTCTGCCCATCGCCCGGGGCATGGACGAGGGGAGGGTGGCCGCCCAGGCGGAAGAGGTCGCCCGGGTCAACGCCGAGCTGGACGTGGAGGGTGCTCCCATCCGCGCGCTCCATGCCATCGAGATGAACCTCTCTCCGAGCGGAGACGGCGACATGGAGCTCGACGCCCTGGCCCGTCTCGACCTGGTGCTCGGGGCGTTCCACTCGCGCCTGCGGGTGACCGACGACGAGACCGACCGGTACGTCCGTGCCCTCCGCAACCCCACCGTGCACGTCATGGCCCACCCACGCGGACGCAAGTGGAACCTGCGGGAGGGTCTGAGCGCAGACTGGAGCCGCGTCGCCGACGAAGCGGCGGCGCAGCACACTGCGCTGGAGATCGACGGGTATCCCGACCGCCAGGACGCGGACCTCGAGCTGCTGGCCGAGATCAAGCGGGCCGGTGGATACATCTCGATCGGCACCGACGCCCACGCGACGTGGGAGCTGGCGTTCTGGGAGCTGGGGTTGGCCCTGGCGCTGCTGGCGGAGATCCCGCGCGAGCGCATCCTCAACCTCATGACCGCCGACGAGCTGGGGCGCTGGGTGCGCGAGCGAGCTACTTGAACGCCTTGTTGATGGCGTCCTTGGCCTTCTCCTCGGTTTCCTCTTCGCTCTCGGCGGGCTCGAACCGGCCCTTCTCGTCCTTCTTGGCCCGCTCCTTGGCGATGGGGCGATCCTTGGGCTGCTCCTCCTCCGGCTGGCGCTCCTCGGAACGTTCCATGGGAACCTCCTCTCGGACCCGTTCTACCCGCGGCGCCCCGTCCTATCCAGCGCGGAGGGCTCGTTCGAACGCGTCGTAGGCTTCGTCGCCGAACAGCACGAACCGAACGTCCTCGACGGAGGTGCGCGCGTCGCGGACCGCGCCGACGGCGATCGGTGCTGCCTCGTTGAGGGGGTACCCGTACACCCCCGTGGAGATGGCCGGGAAGGCCACCGTTCGGGCGCCGACCTCGTCGGCGAGTCGGAGGGACTCGACGTGACAGGAGGCCAGCAGGCCCGGATCGTCGTCGGTCTCCCCGTACACGGGGCCGACGGTGTGGATGACCCACCGGGCCGGCAGCCGGCCGGCCGTCGTGGCCACGGCCTGTCCGGTGGGGAGGCCGTCAGGGAAGCGCTCGGCGCGGATGCGACGGCACTCCTCCAGGATGTCGGGACCGCCCCGGCGGTGGATGGCGCCGTCGACGCCGCCCCCGCCGAGCAGCGTGGCGTTGGCGGCGTTGACGATGGCGTCGACGTCCTGCTCGGTCAGATCGCCCGCGACCAGTGTGATGCGCGGCGGCATCAGTACCGGTCGATCTGGCGGAGGCGGTCGTCGGAGATGCCGAAGTGGTGGGCGATCTCGTGGGCCACGGTGTGGCGGACGATCCGCTTGAGATGGTCGTCGTCGGCGGCGTGGGCCTGGATGTTCTGACGGAAGAGCGTGATGCGATCGGGAAGCACGCCGGCGTAGCTCTGCCCGCGGGCGGTCAACGGGATGCCCTCGTACAGGCCGAGCACATCGGGGCGATCATCCGGCGGCCACTCCTCCACGATGACCTCGACGTTCTCCATCTTGTCGGTGATCCACGCCGGGAGGGAGTCGAGCGCCTCGGCGGCGAGCTGTTCGAATCGTCGCCGGCCGAAGTCTCCGGTGCGGAAGCGTCCGCGGATCACACCCATCCCGAGAACCACATCCTCATCTGCCACGCCTCCGTCGAGACCGTCTCGGCGGTCAGCACCGGCCAGAAGAACACGAACGCGGCCACGCTGGCCAGCACCCCCGCCGCGGCGAGCGGCGCCAGCGCGCGGCGGCCGCCCAGGCGCACGTCGGCCAGATCACGGAGGATCAGGGTCACGCCGAGCGCCAGGAACGGCGTGACCGGGGTCATGTAGAAGAGGAACAGCGGACGCGTCACCGCAAGCCACGGCAGATACTGAACGAGCACCGCCGCCACAA
>DASQUI010000045.1:0-3061 GCA_035641375.1 Actinomycetota bacterium | reverse complement strand
GACCATGTAGCCGCTGATCCCGTACGCGAACACCAGCGTGATGAGGAGCGCCGGCCAGCGGAGCCGGTACCAGAGGGAGTCCGCCGGCGGCATCGCCCTCATGACGCGACCACCGCGGCGATCGCTGGCAGGTCGCTCGGCCCTGTGTACCATGTCTCGCCGGCGTCGTCTGACCGGAACACGCGGCCATCGTGGGTCCCCAGCGCGATGTCGTGGCCGGCGGCGGCCAGGCAATGCGAATCGACGTTGTCCCCGAACCACATCGGCAACCCGTCTGCGCAGCGGACCAGGGGTCCCGATCCCGGCCATCGGTACAAGGCGGCGTCGGTCCCGGTGTGCCCGCGCGACGCGGAGACGAGGACGATCCTTCCGGCATCGGAAACGGCCCGGCAGTACGTGGCGTGGAGGCCGTCGGTGTGGAACGCCCACGTGTCACCGCCGTCGTCGCTGACGGCCAGGCCGAACGCCGTCGCAGCCAGCAGGCGCGTTCCGCGCGCGGCCACCTGGTGGACGTCGGCGTCGATATCCATCGCCGTGGGTTCCCAGTGCTGGCCGTCGGTGGAGCGGACCACGCCGCCGACGTGGACGCCGGCGATGAGGGCGGTGTCGCTCCGGGCCAGCGACCGGGTGTCCGGGGGCCCACCCCAGGGCGTGTACCAATCGTCGCGCCCGGCCACCTCGTCGAACGAGGCAACGGGGACGATGGTGTGCTCATCGACACGGAACAGGCGGGCCTCCGACGTCCCCACCAGCGCCCCCTCACCGTCGGGAAGCACACACCGGGCTCGGTGCTCGGACAGCGAGGCTACGTCCTTCCAGCCATCCTGCCAGCGGGCCACGACGTGCTGCTCGAGGACTCCCCACACGCCGCCCGGCCCGGCGGCGAGATGGGTCACCGGCCGCTCGTCGAGGAGCGAGCCGTCGTCCCGGTAGAGTCCTCCCGACGTGCCGACCAGGAAATTTGCCACGGGGGAGAGCGTACCGGGAACCCACCGACGGGGTCGGGGCGTCCCATGTGACGTGCGACGGACGATCCTTGCCGCCATCGCCTGCGCTGACGGCGGCTTCGGGCACCTCGGGGAGTGGGAGATGACCCTCGAGGATGCCGTTCTGGTCTGCGCCGCGTCCTGAGCTACTCCTCCTGTGTTCCCGTTGCCAGATCCCGGATCTCCTCGACGACCTCGGCGTTGGCCAGCGTGGTGACGTCGCCGAGGTGGCGTCCGTGGGCGACGTCGCGAAGGAGCCGACGCATGATCTTGCCGGAGCGCGTCTTGGGGAGGTCGTCGGTGAGGATGATGGCGTGCGGACGGGCGATCTTCCCGATCTTCGAGGCGACGTGATTCCGCAGCACCTCGATGAGGGATTCGTCACCTCGCTCGCTCGACTTCAGCGTGACGAAGGCCACGATGGCCTCGCCGACGACGTCGTCGGGACGGGACACGACGGCGGATTCGGCAACGCTGGGATGATCGACCAGGGCCGATTCGATCTCGTACGTGGAGAGGCGGTGACCGGCGACGTTCATGACGTCGTCGATCCGCCCGAGCAGCCAGAAGTCGTCGTCGTCGTCCCGCTTGGCGCCGTCACCGGCCAGGTAGACGTCGGGTCCGAACCGCGAGAAGTACGTGTCGATGTAGCGTTGCGGATCGCCGTAGATCGTCCGGAACATGGACGGCCACGGCCGGCGCAGCACCAGGTACCCGCCGCTGTTCGCGGGAACGCTCTGGCCGGACTCGTCGACGATGTCGGCGTGGATCCCCGGGAACGGCCGCGTCGCCGAGCCGGGCTTGAGGGTGGTCACGCCGGGCAGTGGTGTGATGAGGATCGACCCCGTCTCGGTCTGCCACCACGTGTCGACCACGGGGCACCGCTCACCGCCGATGTGGACGAAGTACCACATCCACGCCTCCGGGTTGATCGGCTCTCCCACCGTCCCGAGCAGGCGCAGTGAGGACAGGTCGTGCTTGGCCGGGAAGTCCGTTCCCCATTTCATGAACGCGCGGATCGCCGTCGGTGCCGTGTACAGGATCGTGGCCCGGTGCTTCTCCACGATCGACCACCAGCGGTCCTTGTCGGGGAAGTCGGGAGCGCCCTCGTACATGATCGATGTCGTCGCGTTGGCCAGCGGCCCGTACACGATGTAGGAGTGGCCAGTGACCCAGCCGATGTCGGCGGCGCACCAGTACACATCGGTCTCCGGATGGATGTCGAAGATGAGCCGATGCGTCGCCGCCACCTGCGTGAGATAGCCGCCCGTGGTGTGCAGGATGCCCTTCGGCTTCCCGGTCGTGCCGGAGGTGTACAGGATGTACAGGGGGTCCTCGGCCTCCATCTCCTCGGCATCCGCCTCGGTGGGCTGCCCGTCCACGACGTCGTGGTACCAGCGGTCGCGCCCCTCCTTCCACGGGATGTCGTGCTCCGTGCGGCGGATCACCACGACGTGGTCGATCGAGGGGCACTCGGCCAGCGCCGCGTCGGCGTTCTCTTTCAGGGGAGTGATCTGCCCCCGTCGCCATCCGCCGTCGGCGGTGATGAGCACCTTTGCCTCGGCGTCGTTGATGCGGTCGCGGAGGGAGTCGGCCGAGAAGCCGCCGAACACCACCGAGTGGACGGCGCCGATCCGGGCGCAGGCCAGCATGGCCACGGGGAGCTCCGGGATCATCCCCATGTAGACGGCGACACGATCGCCCTTGGCCACACCGAGGGCGCGCAGCGCGTTGGCGAACCGGCACACCTCGTCGTGAAGCTCGCGGTACGTGATCGTCCGGGTGTCACCGGGCTCGCCCTCCCAGTGGTAGGCGACCCGACTCCCGGCCTCGGCGAGGTGCCGGTCCAAGCAGTTCACGGAGACGTTGAGCCGCCCGCCGACGAACCACTCCACCCAGGGGGGCCGCCAGTCCAGGACCCGATCCCACCGCCGGGACCAGTCCAGGCGCTCGGCCTGCTCGGCCCAGAAGCCCTCGAGGTCCTCGTCGGCGTGGCGGTAGATGGTGTCGTCGGAGACGAGGGCGCCCTCGCGGAACGAGGCGGCCGGTTCGATGGTCCCGCGCTCGTCGAGCAG
>DASQUI010000044.1:0-5327 GCA_035641375.1 Actinomycetota bacterium | reverse complement strand
CTGGCGGCGGTTCGAGGCGTGCCGTCGGGACCAGCGGGGACCGTTCACGCGCCGCCTGGCCGGTGGGTTCGTCGGCGACGCCGACGTGGCCGGGGTCATCGATCGGGCCCGGGAGCTGTGGGAGTACCCGCCCGAGACGCTCCTCCCCGACGTCCGTCCCACGCTCGAGGCCCTGCACGGCCGGTACCGCCTGGGGGTGCTGGCCAATCAGGAGCGGTGGATCCGCGACACGATGGCCCGCGACGGCCTCGACCGGTTCTTCGAGCTGTGGGCCGTCTCCGCCGAGATCGGCGCGGACAAGCCCGACCGCCGCATCTTCGAGCACGCCCTCGCTGAGGCCGGCACGACGCCGGACCGCTGCGCGATGGTGGGGGATCGGCTCGACAACGACGTCCGTGCGTCCCGGTCGCACGGGATGAAGGCGGTGTGGCTGCTCCGCGGCGAGGCCCCCGACGATCCAACCCCGGCGCAACTGGCCGAGGCCGACGCCGCCGTCCACGGGCTCGACGAGCTCCCCGATGTCCTCCGGCGGCTGTAGCTACTCGTCCTTCTTCGCCTCGACCGCCGCGGATAGCGCGGCCTGGCTGCGCTCGAGGTCGGGCAGCTCGTGGCCGCCGGTCAGCTCCTTCACCGCCCACGTGGTCAGGTCTCGGATCGAGATGATCCCCACGAGCGCGCCCTTGTCGACGATGGGGAGGTGCCGGATGCGGCGCGTCGCCATCAGCTGCGCGGCCTCGGCGATGTCGGTGCGCGACTCCACGGTTGCCAGTTCGGTGGTCATGCGATCGCCGATGCGCACGGCCGTCGGGTCGAGTCCCTCGGCGACCACGTTGACCAGGTCGCGCTCGGTGACGATTCCGCTGGCCGCGCCGTTGTCCTTGATGACGACCGACGAGATGCTGTTGTCGTGCAGGATCCTGGCGGCGTCGGCGAACGTATCATCCGCTGACACCGTCTTCACGTCTCGGGTCATGATGTCTCCGACCTGCATGGTTTCCTCCTCGCGACGGGCTACTGGCGAGTAGCCAGCCTACACCGCGGCCGTGGCGACGAGCCACACGGCGTAGCCCACCAGGACGGCCGTGCCCAGCACCCGCCCGGCCCGGTCGCGGACCAGGAACGTGGTTGCCACCGCGGCGTACATAGCGGTCATGCCGAGGAAGGCGGCGTTGGCGGCCCCGTCGAGGTCGAGCGGCCGGACCAGGGCGGCGACGCCCAGGACCCCGGAGGTGAATGCGGCCAGCGTGCCGAACAGGTTGCCGGTGGCCAGCTCGTGGTGGCCTCGGCGCACCGGGAGGATCTCCAGGAGGACCTCGTCGAGGCTGGCCAGCACGCCGACCACCGCCGCCCCCACGAACCCGGGCAGCAGATCGACTGCCGAGACGAGCCGCGTTCCCCCGCCGACCAGGAGCAGCGCACCGCCGGCGAGGAACGCCAACCCGGCGACGGCCACGATCAGCGGCCCGGTCCGGGCCCGGGGCGGCGGCCCGGTCTCCTTCTCGGCCCGCTCGGCGAGCGGTCCCTCCAGCGTCCAGCCCTTGTCGGTGGCGCCGCGGGCTCGCTCGTGTCGCACCAGGACCAGGACGTACGCGAGGTACAGGACGACGAGCAGCGCTCCCTCCAGGCGGTCGACGTAGCGGTCGAAGATGGCCAGCGTCGCCGCGAGGATGGCGGCGGCCGGGGCCAGCACCATGACCGGAGGGGGAGACGGGATCGGCTCACGAGCGAGCAGCAGGGCCGCGCCGAACGCCGCGCTGAACAGGAACAGGACCGTGCCGAAGATCTCGCCGGCGGCGATCTCCGTCTGATCGCGGGCCGCGGCCACCACCGCCGTGCCGGTGCCCTCGAGGTCGATGCCGAACAGCAGCGCCCCGAGTGCGAACGCCGGGATCCCGGCGGCGCGGGCCAGCCGCGACGCCCCACGAACGGCCAGCTCCGCACCCACGTACAGGACGACCGCGCCGGCCAGCAGCAACCCGATCGTGATGGCCACGGCGAGGAGGCTACCCGAACGCGGTGTCGGGCCCGTCGGGCCTTCGGGGGAAGGGCGAACGAGGCCCCTCTGTAGGCGGCAAACGGTACTTGGAATCGACCCATTCCCGGGGGAAACTTCTCTTGCGATGAGGACCGGTGTCGACGTTCTGACGCCCCGCCAGCGTGACGTGCTCACCCACGTCGCCGACGGGCGGACCACCGACGAGATCGCCCGCATCCTCGGGCTGTCGCCGCACACCGTGAAGAACTATCTCGAGCGGATCTACGAACGCCTTGACGCACGCGACCGCACCCAGGCCGTGGCCATCGCCCTGCGCGAAGGCATCCTCGACTAGTGGTCGCTCTTGCCCGTGAAGTGGAAGCTGGCGATGTGCAGCGCCGGCACGCGTGACGCCTCGAAGAAGAACTCTGTGGCCAGGTGGGTGTCGCGGGCGACCTGCTCGACGTCGCGAAGCGCCTCGATGATCGACTGGGTGAACCGCAGGTTCTTCACCGGGTAGGCGATCTGCCCGTCTTCGACCCACCACGTGCCGTCGCGGGTCATCCCGGTGATGATCGCCTCTTTGGGGTGCACGATGTTCGAGTAGTGGAACCGGGACACGAACAACCCCCGCGACATGCCGGAGACCATGTCGTCGAGGCTCGTGTCGCCGGGGGCGAGGAACAGGTTCAGCGGAAACGCTCCCTCGGGGTTCGGGGGCGGGAGGGCGTGGCCGGTCGAGTCGATCCCTTCCTGGTTGGCGCTGCGACGATCGTGCACCCCGCCGAGCACGACGCCGTCCTTGACCAGATCGACGCGGTGCTTGGGGGTCCCCTCGTAGTCGAACGGCAGCCCCAGCGTGTCCGGAGACAGCGCGTCGTCGTACATCGAGATGCGGTCGGACAGGAGGCGTTCCCCGATCCGGCCGGAGAAGCACGACTTCCCTTCGGCGATGGCTCGGCCCCCGAAGCCGAGATAGGACAGGAACGCGACGAGCGTGGTCACGGCGGCCGGCTCGAGCACGACCTCGTACCGACCCGGCTCGAGGTTCCGCGGGTTCTGCGAGTCGCGCGCCTTGGCGAAGGCGCGCTTCCCCACGTCCTCCGTGTCGACGTCGCCGGCCCTCACCGCAGCGGCGTCGGCGAACCCCGCGCCCCCTTCGCCGCCGGAGACCACCGTCGTCACCGAGGCCTTCGTCGAGGTGGCGTAGCAGAACTGCCCCTCCGTGTTGACGAGGGCCACCTCCATGGCGCTGGTCTCGAACGCCCCGGCGGCGTGGAAGCCTTCCTCGCATTGACCGACTAGCGTCTCGACCGATTCGGCCCGCGTCTCGGGCGACATCTTCGCCGTGGCCTCGTCGTAGGCCCCGGGCCGCTCGGCGACGTCCGCTGCGGGGGCCAGGCCCGGGAACATCGGGTCGGGGGCGGCCGTCTCGGCCAGCTCCAGGGCGCTGTGAGCGGCTTTCGCCGCCCCGTCCTTGGTGAAGTCGTTCGTGGATGCCACGCCCACGCGGTTCCCGGTGACCACGCGGATGCGGAGCCCGGTGTCTTCTTGCCACGTGCTCTGGTGGATGGCCGAGTCCGCGAACCGCGTCAGCCCGCTCCATTCGTGGACGAACAGGACCTCGACGTTGTCGGCGCCCTTCAGCTCCAGGACCGGCTGGGTGATGGTGCGGATCTCGTCCCGGCCGATCAGGTCCGACATCAGCGCACCCCCACCCGCACGCCGCGGAACCGGGCCGGCGCGGTGCCGTGGCCGACCCGCGCGGACTGCCCGGGCTGCCCCTTCCCGCAGTTCGGGGTGCCCCACACCGACCATTCCTCGTGGCCGCACACGGCGTCGCACGAGCCCCAGAACTCCGTCGTGATCCCGGTGTAGTTGGGGTTCCGGTACATCTCGGTGAGCCTGCCGTCCTTGATGCGCCACGCGATCTCGCACCCGAACTGGAAGTTCACCCGCTTGTCGTCGATCGACCACGAGGAGTTCGTCGACATGAACATGCCGTCCTTCGTGTCGCCGATCAGCTCCGCCAGCGTCCCCTCGCCGGGCTCGATGGAGATGTTGGTCATGCGGATCAGGGGCAGGTGGGCCCAGCCGTCGGCGCGCATCGTGGCGTTCGACCTCTCGCCGAGCGCGGCGGCGGTCTCGCGGCTGGACATGAAGTTCTGGAAGACGCCGTTCTCGATGATGGGGACGCGCTGGGCGGCCACGCCCTCGTCGTCGTAGCCGAACGAGCCAAGGCCGCCGGCCAGCGTGGCGTCGGCGGTGATGCTCACCTTCTCGGAGCCGTAGCGCAGCCGCCCCCGATCGTCCGGGGTGAGGAAGGACGTCCCCGCGTACGCCTCCTCCATCCGCAGGACGCGGTCGAGCTCGATGGGATGCCCGATCGACTCGTGGATCTGGAGGATCATCTGTGGTCCGTCGAGGATCAACGTCGTCTCCTCGCTGGGGCAGTCGGGGGCGGCGAGCAGCTCAACGGCTTCGGTGGCCACGCGCTCGGCCTCCTCGGTGAGCCCCAGCGTCCGGATGTGCTCGTACCCCGCTGCGGAGATGTGCCCCCGGAACGAGTTGGGGAACGAGCGCCTCTGGAGCTCTCCGTCCCCGATCGCGGTGGCTTCGAGCCCGCCGCCGGAATGCGTCAGCTCCTGCTCGATGGCCGCTCCCTCCGACGAGGCGAACGCGGTGCGTCGGCGGAAGAAGTCGAGCGCGGCCTCGGCGAAGGACAATCCCTTGACCTGCTGCATGCGGCGCGACGCCTCCATCAGCAGTGAGACCTTCTCATCGAGCGGCACGGTGAAGGGGTCCTCCTGGACCACGGTCTCCCAGCGATCGGTGACCGGCTCCACCTCGGCGAGCTGGACGGGATCGCGGGGGAGCCTGGCCGCCGCGCGGGCGATGCCGACGGCCAGCTCGGCCGTCCGGCGCAGGTCGCCCTCCCCGGTCTGGGCCGAGGCGGCGAAGCCCCAGTACCCGTCGACGAGGACCCGAACGCCGAGCCCATGGCTTCGGGACCGATCGATCCCCTCCATCTCCTGGTTCTTGACGGTGAGGGATTCCTCTTCCTCGGTCACCAGGCGGGCGTCGGCGTAGCCGGCGCCTGCGGCCTGGGCCGCCTGCACTGCCTGTTGTGCGAGCTCGAGCAACTCGGGTCCTTCCGCGACTACGGCCCGCAACCTTAGCGCGGGGAGCATGCGCCTGACCAGCCGCAAGTCTCCACCCAGAGGTACGGACCAACGGGATGTTCGTAACGATAGCCAAACCTGTGGGTGGCCGGCAGGGTTGAGGGGTTCGGCGTCGAAGGAGTCAGGTAGTGATGGCGAAGAGGCTGACGCTCCTGCTGGGCGTTTCGGCA
>DASQUI010000043.1:0-5654 GCA_035641375.1 Actinomycetota bacterium | reverse complement strand
TCACCGGCACCGAGGCCACCGGCATCCGCACGGAGGGAGAGCGGATCACGGCGGTGGAGACGTCGAAGGGCGTGATCGAGACGCCGATCGTCGTGAACGCGTGCGGGGCGTGGGCGCCGCAGCTCGGGAAGATGGTCGGCGTCGACATCCCCATCCAGCCGATCCGCCGTCAGCTGGTCACCACGACCAAGGTCCCCGAGCTTCCCGACGACTTCCCGTTCGTCGTGTTCTTCTCCTCCTCCCTGTACTTCCACCCGGAGGGCGAGGGCGTGCTGACGGGGAAGTCCAACCCCGACGAGGAGCCCGGCTACACCTTCAAGGTCGACGAGGAGTGGGAGACCGTGCACATGATCGAGGCCATGGAGCGGATGCCGGTGCTGGAGAACGCCGGGATCCTGTCGCACTGGGCCGGGCTGTACGAGGTGACGCCCGACAACCACCCGATCTTCGGCCGGGTCTCGTCGGTGGAGGGGTTCTACGTGATGGCCGGGTTCAGCGGCCACGGGTTCATGCACGGGCCCATCGCCGGCAAGCTGATGGCGGAGGAGATCCTGGACGGCAAGGCCCACATCGTCAACGTCGACGAGTTCCGCTGGGAGCGCTTCCTCGCCGGCGACCTCAAGCCCGAGTACAACGTGATCTGAGCGCGATCAGCTCAGCAGCGGGCGGACCTTCGTTCCATCTGGGGTGTCCATGACCTCCCAGCCCATGTCGGTGAGGCGGACGCGGATCTCGTCGCTGCGGGCGAAGTCCTTCGACGCACGCGCCGAGTCACGCTCCTGCACCAGCGTCTCCACCTCGGCCGGGACCTCGAACCCCTCCCGGGCCAAACGCTCCAAGTCCAGCCCCAGCACCTGGTCCCACGACGCCAGCAGCGCGTACTTCTCGCCGTCGGCGATCGGGACGGAGACGGCCTCGTTGAGCACGACCACCGCGGTGGGCATGTCCAGATCGTCGGCCACGGCGTCACGGAACCGGCGGTCGAGCTCCTTGGCCTCCGGGGACAGCCCATCCCGCGGGGCCTCCTTCCATTCCAACATGCGCTGGCGGATCTGGGTGAGCTTGCGGTCGGCTGCGTCGAGGGCGTCCCACCGGAAGTCCAGCAGACTGCGGTAGCGCGTCTGGAAGCACAGGAGTCGGAACGCCAAGGGATCGTGGCCTCGCTCGACGATGTCGTGGATCGTGAACACGTTCCCCGTCGACTTGGCCATCTTCTGCCCCTCGGCCAGCAGGTGGCCGCCGTGGACCCACAGCGAGATGACCTGGTGCCCGGTGGCCCCGTCGGACTGGGCGATCTCGTCCTCGTGGTGGGGGAACACCAGATCCGTTCCACCCGTGTGGATGTCGAACCGGTCGCCCAGGTACTGCATCGACATCGCCGAGCACTCGATGTGCCACCCGGGGAACCCCTCGCCCCACGGGCTGTCCCATCGCATCAGACGGCCGGCGCCGGCCCCCTTCCACAGCGCGAAGTCGGCGGGGTGGCGTTTGCGCCCGTCGGTCTCGAGGTCGCGGTGTCCGGGCCGCAGGTTGTCGAGCGTGTTGCGGGACAGGCGGCCGTAGTCGGGGAACGACGTCACGTCGTAGTACACGGTCCCGTCGTCGAGGGCGTACGCGTGGCCCCGATCGATCAGCGTCTCGGTCATCTCCAGCATCTGGGGGATGTGCTCGGTGGCCTTCGGATACTCGTGCGCCCGCTTGATGCCGATCCGGGCCGTGTCGTCGAGGAACATCTGGGTGTACTTCTCGGCGATCTGCCAGGGGTCCAATCCCTCGTCCTCGACGGCCTTCTGCATCTTGTCGACGGCCTCCGGCGAGGACTCGTCCGTCATGTGCCCGACGTCGGTGATGTTGAGGACCTGGGTGACCTCCAAGCCCTCGAACTCGAGCGCGCGGCGGACGAGGTCGGAGAGGAGGAACGTTCGGAGGTTGCCGATGTGCACGGGGCGGTACACCGTCGGCCCGCACGTGTACATCTTGATCCGGCCCGGCTCCACCGGCCGGACCTCTTCCACGCTGCGCGTGAGCGTGTTGTAGAGGCGCACGAGGGACAGGATAGGCTATCGGCCGTGGACCGAGACTACGGGTTGAGCGAGGAACAGCGCGAGATCGTCGGCCTGGTCCGGGAGTTCGTGGCCAAGCAGGTCGCCCCCCAGGCACCCGGCTACGAGGAGCGGAAAGAGTTCCCCCGCGAGGCGTTCCGGCGCCTGGGCGAGATGGGGCTCGGCGGGATCACGTACTCGGAGAAGTACGGCGGCGGGGGGCAGCCGTTCCTGACCTACCTGGCCGTCCTGGAGGAGCTGGCCGCCGGACACATCGCCCTGGCCGTAGGACTCTCCGTCCACCATCTGGCGGCGTTCGGGCTCCACGAGTACGGCTCCGACGAGCTCAAGGAGACCTACCTCCCGAGATTGTTCTCCGGCGAGTGGCTGGGCGCCTACGCGCTGTCCGAGGCGTCCAGCGGCTCCGACGCCTCGGCGCTGCGGACCAAGGCCGAGAAGGTCGACGGCGGATACAGGCTAAGCGGTTCGAAGCGGTTCATCTCGCACGGCGGCGAGGCACACCTCTACCTTGTCATGGCCCGCACCGGCGAGGAGGGACCGCGCGGCATCTCGGCGTTCGCCGTGGAGAAGGGGTGGCCCGGGTTCGACTTCGGGAAGCGCGAGGAGAAGATGGGCTGGCACGCCTCCCCCATGACCGAGCTGCTGTTCGACGGCTGTGACGTTCCCGGCGACAACCTCGTCGGCGACGAAGGGCAGGGATTCGAGGTGGCGCTGGCCGCGCTGGACTCCGGGCGGCTCGGCATGGCCGCCTGTGCCGTGGGGCTGGCCCAGGCCGCGCTGGATGCGGCCCTGCGGTTCACCAAGGAACGCTCGCAGTTCGGGCGCTCCGTCGTCGAGTTCCAGGGCCTGCAGTTCATGCTGGCCGACATGGCCACGCAGACGGAAGCGGCCCGGCGGCTGTATCGAGAGGCGGCACGGGCGCGTGACGACGGCCACGGCTCATCCGTGTCGTGCTCGATGGCCAAGCTGTTCGCCTCCGATGTGGCCATGCGCGTCACCACCGACGCCGTCCAGGCCCACGGCGGATACGGCTACATGCAGGAATATCCCGCGGAGCGATACATGCGCGAAGCCAAGGCGCTGCAGATCGTGGAGGGAACCAATCAGGTCCAGCGCATGATCATCGGCCGCCACCTGGCCGGGCCGGCGTAGCTACTTCGACTTCCGGCTGTTCCCCCTGCGGCCGTTGCCGGACGCCCGCTTGCGGCCGTTGCCGGTGGTCTTGGTCGTCCGAGTCTTCGTCGACGTGCGGCGCTTCGTCGCCGCGGGAGCGGGACGGCGCGGACCCACGACCTCGCCGTTGCCGGTCTGGCCATCGCCCGTCTCCTCCCACTCGCCGAGCTCGACCATCAGCTCCTGGATCTCGTCGCCGATCAGCTCCTCCCGATCCAGGAGGGCGTCGCGGATCCCCTCGACGACCTTGCGCTTCTTCTTCAGGAGGGAAGCGACCTTCCTCCGGGAATCGTTGAGGAGCTGGTCGACCTCCTTCCTGCGCTCCGGATCGGACAGGACGTGCTTCACGGGGTTCTCGTCACCGGCGTAGGGGTTGAGCATCGTCCCCACCGAGATGAGGCTCTTGCCCATGCCGTAGATCCCGACGTACGCGGCGGCGACGCGCGTCGCGCTCTCCAGGTCGCTCGACGGCCCCGACGTGCTCTGGCCGAACCAGATGTCCTCGGCGACCAGCCCGGCCAGCGATACCTGGATCCTGGCCAGGAGCTGCTTCTCGGTGCGCAGGTACATCTCCTCGACCTCCTGGGCATGGACGAGCCCCAGGGCCCCCTCGCGCTTCTGGATGGTGATCACCTGAAGCTGCAGCTCGCCGCGCTCCAGCGAGTACGAGGTCACGGCGTGCGCCGCCTCGTGGACGGCGACCATCTCCTTCTCCCGCGACGTGTACTTGACCGGCTGCTTCAGCCCGATCTCCTCGACGAGCTTGGCCTGCCACAGGTCGTCCCACCGCAGCGCGTCACGTCCATCCTGCAGCGCGAAGATCAGCGCCTCGTTGACGACGTTCTTGATCATCGCCGGTGAGTATCCCTTGGTCATGCGGCCGAGCTTGGGCACGTCGATGGGCTCGTGCCGGACCTTGGCCAGGTAGTACCTGGCGATGTCCTCACGCCCCTCATGGTCGGGGAGACCGACGTGGATCTTGCGGTCGAACCGGCCGGGTCGAAGCAGCGCCTGGTCGAGGGTGGCGGCCCGGTTCGTGGCTCCGATGATGAGGATGTTGTAGAAGGGCACCTTCGGCTTGCCGATGCCGAAGATACGCTTGACGTGCCGCCACAGTCCCTTCGGCATGATGAACCCGTCCATGCCGACCAGCAGCTCGTTGACGATGCCCATCCCGCCGCCGCCGGCCATGCCGCCCATGAAGATCCGGTGCGTGGCCTGATCCCCGGCGGGGGAGGACCGCTGCGACACCATCCCGCGCGAGCTGCCCACCGCGTCGAGCTCGTCGATGAAGATCACGGCACCGCCGTACTTGTCCGACATCGTGCGGGCCTTCTTGAACATGCGGCGGACCTTGAGGTTGCCGATGCCCATGAACATGCTGGCGAACCCGCTGCCGCTGGCGAACAGGAACGGCACGCCGGCCGAGCCGGCGATGGCCTTGGCCATGAGCGTCTTCCCGGTGCCCGGCGGCCCCTCGAACAGGATGCCGTGGGGCGGGTAGCCGCCCATCTGCTTGAAGTTCTTGAACCCCATGAACAGCCGGAGGACTTCCTTCGTGGAGCGCACCGCGGCGGGCTGGCCGCGGACGTCGTCGAACGTGTGGTCGTACTCGTTGGGGTACACGACGTACGTGGTGCCCCGGGCCAGGAACCAGAACAGCGCGATGAACTGGATCAGGATGAAGAAGATCAGGATGAACGCCTGGAGGATGAACTGGCGGAGGGGACCGAGGACGGAGAGGAAGTTGGTGGTCGCCTCGCCCGGGGCGATGTCCAGGAAGATGAAGGCGAACGCGAGGTACGCCGCGTAGATCCAACCGGCTCGCCTCAGCAACCGTGCGTACCTGCGTCCCCGATTCACCTGAGCGACCTCCCCGAACGACTGCGGCGCCCTGTGAGCGACGGTTCCGACAGTGTACGCCGCTTGCCCGGAGGAGGTGTGACCTACACTGGGCCGACATGTGCGCCCAGCAGCGCCTGGACCAGGCTCGGCGGGATGTGACCAAGGTGGCCGAACGGTTCTCGACGGCGGCCGAGGAGATCGTGGCCGCTGCCCTGGAGCGGGGGTTCGCGGCGCTGCTCCGGCGGCAGCAGGCCTGGGGGGAGGCGCTACGGGAGGACGAATCGGAGGCGTTGCGCCGGGCCGTGGCCGACGAGGTCCTGCGCAGCGCGGCTCGCGTGGCCGTGGCCCTGCGGGACCCCGATCTGTGGCTGGCACCGAGCGTTCGCGTCGACGAGGGGCCGGGCGAGGATCTCGACGCCGGCCTCAATCGGGTGTGGATCACGCTGCTCACCTCGGCCCGGGGTTTCGATCACCTGCTCAGTGAGTTCGGCCTGCCCCGATCCGATCTGCCGGAGGCGGGCGGAGGCCACTACGGGCTCCAGCCGCAGTCGCTGGAGGACCTCGACCCGAGCG
>DASQUI010000042.1:0-5093 GCA_035641375.1 Actinomycetota bacterium | reverse complement strand
GTTCGGCGTGGCCCGCCGCGTCCTTCGCCTCCCCGGGCTCGCGGAGGAGGTCGTCCACGATGCCTTCGCCGCGCTGTGGGGGGCGCCGGAGGCCTACGACCCGGGCCGGGGAACCTTCCGCAGCTTCTTCCTCTCCCTGGTCCACCATCGGGCCGTCGACGCCGTCCGGCGGGAGGAGCGCCTCCGGGAGCGGGAGCGGCGGGTGAACCCGACGGCGGAGGCCGTCGAAGACTTCAGTGAAGGCGTCGTCGAGGACGCCGACCTGGCCGACCGCCGCGAGGAGATCCGGGCCGCGTTCCTGGAGCTGTCGGAGGAGCAACGACAGGTCCTGGAGCTGATGTATTTCGAGGGATGGACACAAGCGCGCATCGCCCGGGAAACGGGCATCCCACTGGGAACGGTGAAGACACGGACGCTGGCAGCGATGCGGCGGCTGCGGGAGCGGCTGTCGTGAGCTGGGACCACGAGCGCGTCCAGGAGCTGCTGGCCGGACGAGCCTTGGGCGGCCTCGACCCCGAGGACCTGGCCCTGGCCGATCGAGCGGTTGCCGAGCACGTCTCCGGGTGCGACGAGTGCCGCGCCGCCGAGGAGGGGTTCCGCGCCGCCGCCGGCGACCTGGCCCTGCTCGCTCCCCCGGCGGCGACCTCGGCGATCCTCGACGCCCGGCTGTCGCGGCTGACCGGGCGCAGGACGCGGCCCCGTCTCTCTCTCGGCTGGACCGCCGCCGCCGCCGCGACCCTGGCCCTGGTGGGGATGGCCGGGTGGACCATCGCCCTCGACCGGCGCCTCGACCGGACCCAGCTCCAGCAGGCGTGGATGGTCGACGCGCTGAGCACGATCGGGCAGCCGGACGTTGCGGTGGTCCCGTTGCAGGGATCGGGGCGCGCCGCGATCCTGCAGGCGAAGGGCGGCGACGACCACTACCTCCTCGCCGCCGGCCTCCCCGAGCCCCGCGGCGTCTACCAGGTGTGGTTCCTCGGCGAGGGGCAGCGGTGGACGGCCGGCGCGTTCGTCCCCGACCGGGGCACGGTGATGGTTCCGCTGCACACCGACATGTCGCAGTGGCACACCGTCGTCATCGTCGACGCCCCCGACGAGGACACGCCGGCGCCGACGGCCTCACCGCTGGCCCGTGCGCTCCTCGACGCGAGCTGAGGCCGGGCGGCGGGTTGCCGTCAGGAAGCCCCAGTACATGACGGCAACGCCCACGGCCAGCGTGACCGAGAACCCGGCGAAGTTCCCCTTCGCCGCGAAGAACGCGCCGAAGGCCACGATCAGCGCCCCCAGCGCGATGAGCAACGTCCCGATCAGACGGTGCCGGAGGTCGGGCCGTCCGCGCATCCCCATCGCCGACCACAGGATGCCGAGGACCAGCACGGCGGTCCCCGCGTAGGAGTAGATCATGGCCAGCGTCCGCGACGCCGCCGCTTCACCCAGGACTTCCTTGCCGGTGAAGAATTCCTCGGTGGCCAGCACCGATGTGTCGACCGCGGCCCCGCGCACCTCCTGGGTGGCCCACGCCGTGGCCACCAGCACCACCAGGAGGGCAGCGTGGCCGAGCCAGCGGGTCCGCGACAGCAGGTACACCTCGCCGACGGCGAGGTACGGGACGTTGAGCACCGCCCCGAACAGCCAGTAGACCCGGAACTCCGCCGACGTCCAGCCGTCGGCCACCCCCAGGGCCAGCGCCGCCGAGGCCGCTGCGAACATGAGCAGAGCCACTGCCCAGGCGCCCTCGGCCATCCGCCCGCGGTGAACAAACCGCACCAGCAGGTGGATGGCGAACGCCAGGGAGATCACGGCGGCCAGCACGGGCAGAGCGATCATGGGGCCTCCTCCACTCGTTCGTCGTGGAGCAGCTCTCGCCGGAGCACCTTGCCGGTCACGTGCCTGGGGAGTTCGGCGGCGAGCTCGATAGTGGATGGGATCTTGAAGCGAGCCAGCCGGACCTCGCAATGCTCAATGATGTTGTCGGCGGTGACGGTGGCCCCCGGACGGGGCACGACGAAGGCCCTCACGGCCTCACCGGTGCGCTCGTCGGGGACGCCGATGACCACGCACTCCTGGACGCCCGGGTGCGCGACGATGGCGTCCTCGACCTCCTTGGGGAAGACGTTGAACCCGCTGACGATGATGAGGTCCTTCTTCCGGTCCACCAGGAAGAGGGAGCCGTCGGGATCGCGATACGCCACGTCGCCGGTGTGCAGCCATCCGTCGCGGAGGACGGCCGCCGTCTCATCGGGGCGGCCCCAGTAGCCGCGGAAGACGTTGGGGCCGCGGACGAGGATCTCCCCGGGGTCGCCGTCGACGGCCTCCTCGCCGTCTTCGTCGAGCAGCCGCACGTCGAGGCCGGGCAGGGGCAGCCCGATCGAGTTCTCCTTGGCGATGGGACCGAGGGCATTCGTCGTCACCACGGGGGCCGCCTCGGTCAGGCCGTACCCCTCCCAGATGGGGATGCCGAACCGGAGGTCGAACGCCTGCAGGACCTCCGAGGGGAGCGGCGCCGCCCCGGAGACGGCGAGACGCACCGACGGGAGGTCGACGTCGCGCTCCTCGGCCACGGCGAGCCACGCCTGGAACATCGGCGGCGCCCCCACGAGCACCGTGACACCGTGCCGGGCGATTTGGGTAAGGGTCTCGGCCGGATCGAACCGCTCCAGCAACAGCGCGGTGGCCCGCTCCATCAGGGCCAGGTTGAGCACCGCGTTGAGGCCGTAGATGTGGAACAGGGGCAGGGCCAGGAGAACGACGTCGTCCTCAGTTTCGCGCAGCGCCGGCACCGCATGGACCTGTCGCAGGTTCGACACCAGGTTGCCGTGGGTGAGCATGGCGCCCTTCGGGTGAGCCGTCGTCCCCGCCGTGTACGCCAGGACGGCCAGATCGTCCTCCCCGATGTCGACCTCGGCACCGTCCGTCGTCGCCTCGTCGAGGAGCTCGTCGAACGACCGCGTCTCCCTCGGTGTGGGCGGCGGCCCCACCACGAGGACGTGCTCGATCGAGGCCACGCGGTCGCGGACGGCCAGAACGGTCGGCAGCGACGCGATCTCGACCACGATGACCTTGGCCTCGCAGTCGGCCAGCACGTAGCCGAGCTCCTCCGAGGTGAGCATGACGTTGACGGGTGCAACCACCGCGCCGATGGAGGTCGCCCCGAACAGCGCGTAGACGAACTCCGGCACGTTGCCGACTAGGAGGGCCACGCGGTCGCCCTTGCGCACCCCGAGCGACCGCAGCCCCGAGCCGACCCGCCGCACCCATTCGGCGATCTCGGCGTAGCTGATCCCCCGGTCCCGATAGATCAGCGCCGCCGCATCAGACCGATCGGCGGCGGCGTCCAGCACGAGCCGGGGCAACGATCCCGACGGGCTTCCCACCGACACCAGGATACCCGGAGGAAGGGCTGCCAGAGGGGAACCGACTCCCAGGTAGAATGGCGCGACGGTATGCATGTGAAGGCCAAGCCCAGGCTGATGCTCTCCACGGCCCCTTTCTTCCGATTTCCGCTGCGCGAAGCATTCCGCCACGCGGCGGAAGCGGGCTTCGAAGCCGTCGAGGTGATGGTGACGTCCGACCCGGCTACCCAGGACGGGGCGGCGATGCGCGCCCTGGCCGGAGAGTTCGGTGTGTCCGTCGACGTTCTCCATGCCCCGTTCCTGCTGATCACCCGGCGCGTCTGGGGCACCGAGCCCGTCGAGAAGATCTACCGGGCCACCCAGGTCTGCCTTCAGGCCGACATCCCTCTCGTCGTGGTCCATCCTCCGTACCGGTGGCAGATGCGCTACCGCCGCTGGGTGACCCAGAGCCTGGCTGAGTACTCGGCGCGGACCGGTGTGACCATCGCCGTGGAGAACATGTTCCCGCTGAAGCTCCGGGGCGAGCGCGGGCTTCGGTTCCATGTCAGCCAGGAGTTCGCCGACCTGGACCACTTCCCGCACCTCGTCCTCGACACGAGCCACCTGGGCGTGGCTCGGATCGATCTGCTCGAGGCATATCGCCGGTACCGCACCAAGGTCGTGCACTTCCACCTGTCGAACAACGCCGGGAAGGGATGGGACTCGCACCTGCCCGTCGACACCGGCGTGCTCCCCATCGACCGGCTGCTCGAGGCCGTCGCCGCGGACGGCTACGCGGGGACAGCCGCGCTCGAGCTCGACCTGCGCAAGTACCTCGACGACGATGCCCGGCTCAAGGACGTCCTGGTCCGAAACCGGGAGTATTGTGAGCAGCGCCTGGGAGTGCCGACATGAGCCCCCGCGTCCTCGTCGTCGACGACACCGAGCACGTCCGGACGATGCTTGTCGACATCCTCAAGCTGTACGGCTTCGACGTGGTCGGCGAGGCCGCCAGCGGCGCCCAGGCCGTCACCGTCGCCAACGACATGCGCCCCGACATCATCGTCATGGACTACAAGATGCCGGGCCAGGACGGGGTGGAGGCCACGCGAGAGATCCGGTCATCGATCCCGGACCAGCGGGTCATCTTGTACTCCGCGTTCCTCAGCCGCGAGCTCCAGGAGCAGGCCCGAGACGCCGGCGTGGCCGTGTGCGTGCCCAAGGGATCCGGCGTCGAATCGCTGGCCGCCGAGATCAGCGCGCTGGTCATGGACCTCGGCGACGAGGGCGAGACGGCGAGGTAGCCACCGGTGCGCCGGGGCACGTTGATCACGGTCATCGCGCTCTTCATCATCATCGCCATCGCCGCGGTGGTGCAGCTGAACGTCGGCAGGGACGAGGAGCGGCGATACCCCGGACCCGGCGTCTCGCCGACGGCCCCCTGAGCCCGGCCCCCTAGTAGAAGATCGAGCGGCGGGCCATCAGGTTCTTGTAGAGCGTCTGCTGGATCACGTCGCGGACGTGATCGGTGAGCTCGAATACGGTCAGCCCGTCCTGCCACGCGTCGTCCGGGTAATGGTCGGTCTGTATCGGCTCGCCGAACTGGATGATCCACTTCGACGGCAGCGGCACCATGCCCAGCGGGCCCAGCCACGGGAAGAACGGCGTGATCGGGAAGTACGGCAGGCCGAACATGCGGGCCAGCGGACGGGCGTGGGCGATGAGCGGGTAGATCTCCTCGGCGCCGACGATCGAGACGGG
>DASQUI010000041.1:0-13780 GCA_035641375.1 Actinomycetota bacterium | reverse complement strand
GGGCGAGGCACCGGCTCGTGAAGGATCAGTCGGGCACCCACCGGTAGATCGATCGCTCCGACCACTTCCTGCCCACGGGATAAGGCGGTCTAGGAGTGCTCGGCGCAATCGGCGCACAGCCCGAAGAGGTCGAGCCGGTGGCTCACCTCAGCGAACCCGGCCGTGCGCGCCACGCGGTCGAGCGTCTGGTCCAGCCGGCGCTCGAACTCGGCGGGCATGGGGAGATCCTGGACGGTGCCGCAGTTCGAGCAGATGACGTGGTGATGATGCTCGGTGAGGTCCTCGCTGAGCTCGTACCGCCCGTAGTCCTCGTCGGTGACCAGCCGGCGCACGACGCCGGCTCGCTCCAGAACGCTGAGGTTCCGATACACCGAACTCTGGGCAAGGCTCCTGCCGCGCAGGATCTCCGGGAGTGCCACGGGCTTCCCCGATCGGGCCAGGATCTCCACCAACTGGCGGCGGCGGTTCGTGTACCGCTGTCCGGCCGCCAGCAACCGGGTCTTGATCGTGTCGTGGAGCTCGCTGGTGGGCACGCCGGTGATCATCCGAGGTCGGCCTCCCCGGTGGTCAGCGCGGGCACCCCTCGCAGGCGGGTGGCCACGGCCACCACCGCGAACACGGCCGAGCTGATCAGCACGATCGTCCCGCTCGGGGCCAGATCCCATACCCGCGACGCCGCCAGGCCGCCGATCGCGGACGCCACACCGATCCCCGTCGACCACAGCAGCGTGCCTCGGAACGAGCGCGCCACCAGCTGGCCGCTGGCCACCGGAAGGACCATCATGGCCGCGACCAACAGGATCCCCACGATCTTCATGGCCGCGACCACGGCGCACGCCACGAGAACGGCGAGGAGCGAGTTCAGCACGCCGACCGGAAGGCCGGCAACATTCGACCACTCCTCGTCGGTCACCACGGCGAACAGCACCCGCCGCAATCCGAGGACCGCGGCGATGATGACCACGCCGAGGGCCACGATGACCCGGACGTCCTCGACGCTGGCCGTGAGCGGCTGGCCGAACAAGTAGGTGAGGATGTTCGCGCTCAACCCCTGTGCCCGGCTCACCAGCACGACGCCGAGGGCGATCCCCGAGTAGAAGAACAGCGCCAGCGCCAGATCGCCCGAGGCGCGTTGTCGCGACCGTAGCCATTCGATCCCCAGGGCCCCGGTCACCGCGAAGAGCAGCGCCATCCACACCGGCGACACCGAGGCGACCAGGCCTGCCCCCACCCCGGCGAACGCGAGGTGTCCCATCCCGTCGCCGATCAGCGACATGCGTCGTTGGACGAGGAAGGTCCCGATCATGGGGGCGAACACCCCGACCACGAGCCCGGCCACGAGGGCGCGCTGCATGAACGTGAGCTCGAAGGGATAGGGGAGCGGGAGCGCGGCGATCACGTCAGTCCCTCGAGCCACAGAGGCAGGTCCTCGCGGTGCACGCCGAGCGAAACGCCTTCCTTGGTGAGCTCGGCCGGGGCACCATCGAACAGCACGGTCTGCTTCAGCACGACGACGCGGTCGACGTCTTGGGCCACCGGCGAGAGCTCGTGCGAGACGAGCAGGACCCCGGCCCCGTGCTCGCGGATCAGGTGGACGAGCGAGTCCCGGAACCGGCGCTGGGACTCGGCGTCGACACCGGCGATCGGTTCGTCCAGAACGAGGAGCTCCGGCCCGCCGGCGAACGCCCGGGCGATGAAGGCCCGCTGCTGCTGCCCCGCCGAGAGCTCGTTCAGAGGGCGGCGGGCCAGGTGGACCAGGTCGACCGATTCGAGGGCGTGCCCCACCGCTTCCCGATCCGCCCGACCGAGCGGCCGCCACCATCCCCTCCGAGCCAGACGCCCCGACGCCACGATCTCCTCGACGGTGGCCGGGACCTCGGAGGCCAGGATCGGCCGCTGCGGCACGTAGCCCAGACGCCACGGCTGGTGGAGGCGTCGGGGTGACTCGCCGAACAGGCGAACCGTTCCCACGGAGGGCGTGAGCGCGCCGAGGAGGATCCGGAGCAGCGTGGTCTTCCCGGAGCCGTTCGGTCCGACCAGGGCCACGAACTGTCTCGGCCGGACCGAGATGGTGACGTCCTCCAGGACCGTGTTTTGGCCGTAGGCGAACGAGATGCCGCTCGCCTCGACCAGGAGAGATCCGATCGAGGTCGCACTCCCCGGCGATCTGACCTCAGGAGCAGCCAAGAGCCTCCTCCAGGGTCGAGAGGTTCTGGAGCATGACGGAAGCGTAGTCGTCGCCGGCCGCCTGTTCTTCCGGGGTGAGGCCTTCGATGGTGGACAGGACGGCGGTCTCGACGCCCGCCTCCCGGGCCAGCGTCTCGGCCACGGCCGGGGACACCAGCTCCTCCGTGAAGATCGTGGTGATGCCCTCTCGCTCCACCAGGTCCTTGAGCTCGGCGAGCCGGGCCGGACTGGGTTCCGCCTCCGGGCTCACCCCGCTGATGGGTTCCTGGGTCAGGCCGTAGGCGGTCGCCAGGTATCCGAACGCCGAGTGGTTGGTCACGATGGTGTCGCGCTCACAGCCGGCCAGGCCTTCCCGGAACCGCCGGTCGAGGTTCTCGATCTCCATCTGGAAGCCCCTGGCGTTGGATCGGAAGCTCGCCGCGGAGTCGGGAGCGGCCCGGGCGAGGGCCTCGGACACGTCGCCGATCAGCTCTGCGTAGAGCCGGGGTGCCAGCCAGACGTGGGGATCGACGGACAACCCCTCGTCGGCCTCCTCGGCCGTCGGAGGCAGCGTGTCGAGCCCCGCCAGGAGATCCACCGCTACTCCCTCTGCCCCTTCGAGCGCGTCCTCCACGGCGGGCTGGAACCCCCCGCCCAGGTACAGCACCACGTCGGCGGACTGGATCTGCTCGACGCCGTCGGGAGTCAGCTCCAGGTCGTGGGGCTCGGCACCCGGCGGAGTGAGGTTGACGACGTTCACCGACCGGCCACCCACGCGCCGAGCGGCCTCCTGGATGGGGTAGAAGGCGGTCACCACCGTCGGCGACCCCGGCGGGTTCGAGGCGGCGTTCGGCGAGCACGCCGCCAGGAGGAGCGCCACCGTCGGAACAAGAAGAAGAAGGCGACGGCGGGTCGGGATGGACCCTTCCTCTTCAGGAATAAGACTCGTTCTCATTCTGGCAACGGACAATAGCAGATCGACCGCCTGGCGGTCAACGCGTCGCGGGCGCCGGCTGCGAAGGAGGAAAATGCGGGCGAGGCAAGGAGGACGGAGATGGCCGACGCAGCAGGACGCCGCCCGAGTGATGGGTCTGTCACGGGGCTTCCTCGGATCCTTCTCCGAAGCGAGGGAGCGGCCTTGCTGGCCATGGCTCTCACGCTGTACTGGCAGTTCGGGACGTCGTGGCTGCTCTTCGTGGTTCTTTTGCTTGCTCCCGACGTGGGGATGCTCGGCTTTCTGCGAGGGAGCCGTGCGGGGGCGGCGCTGTACAACGCGTTCCATACCTACGTCCCACCGGCGATCCTGGCGGTGGCCGGCGTTCTGCTGGAAAGCGAGCTGGTCTGGTCGCTCTCCCTCATCTGGTTCGCCCACATCGGCATGGACCGCCTGCTTGGGTACGGCCTGAAGTACCCCACAGGGTTCCAGGACACGCATCTCGGGCGGATCGGCCGGTCCGCACCGTAGCCCGTTCCGTGCCGATGGAGAGCGCGGTCAGTCCTGCTGGACAACCTTGACGTTGACGACCGGTGTACCGAGCGCTCCCCACAGCCGGAGCCACAGCGGCAGGTACATCTCGGGCCCGCGCGCGGTGGTGATGTCGCCGAGGTCGACGATGTGCTGCCAGCCGAACGACCTCAGGATGTCGATGACCTGCACCTTGGCCTGCTCGTCGTTCCCGCTGACGAAGACGGTGTGGTCGCCGCCGCCGACGAGCGACGGTTCCACCATCACCCGCGCCGTCACCGTGTTCAGGGTCTTCACCACCTTGGCCTGAGGGAAGGCACGCTGGATCTGCTCGGCCAGGGAATCCGTATTGGAGACGAACAGCGACCGGGAAGCGTCGAGGGGATTGGCGATGTCGACCACGACCTTCTCGTTGAGGTTCTCCTCACCCGCCGCGCGCAGGGCCTCGAGGGAGCCCGAACCGCTCGTGGCGTTCACCACCAGTTCGCCGTACGAAGCGGTATCGGCGAAGGTCCCCGTCTTCACGTGCGGGTTCTTCTCGTGCCATGCCGAGAACGGCTCCCGCCCCCGGGCATCCGGCTCCGTCCGAGCCATCAGCGCCTCGACGTCACGGGTTCCGATCAGCACTTCGTGGCCCAGCGCCACCAGCTTCGCGGCGATGGTCCGACCTACCGTGCCCGTGCCCAGGATCCCTACTCGCATGGGCCAACAGTACCCTCAACAGAGATTGGGCCTCACGCCGCGCAGTGCGTCCTCGCAAAGCTCGGGATGAGCCGAGCCGGTCAGCGGCGCTTGGTGGCCCGGGAGCCGCCGCTGAGGGTGACCATCGCCCCGAGGAAGAACCCGAAGTCGTACCAGTTCCCGGTGTTGGCGACCTCGTACACGTTCACGTTGTCCGTGAACAGCGAGATCACGAAGGTCACGGGGATGATGAACCCGTGCCACAGACCCAGCCAGAACCCGGCACGCTCCGCCTCCGCCGCGGCCGGGTTCGGTCCGGCCGCGCACGCCGAGAGCAGCAGCACGATGGCCAGCCCGGCCAGCAGCAGGACGGCGAGGCGACGATTCCGGCCCGACCTTGCGGGGGCCGGCGGCATGCTCATCGGCTCCATTCTCGCAGCCGCTGACGCACGCGCAAGCTCGCTCGCCCCGGTCAGATCCGGCGGCGGTACCGGGCGATGGCCAGCGGGGCGAACACCGCCTGGATGGCGACCAGCCAGATCAGGGATCGAACCACCGGACCGGCGACCGGGCCTCCGAGCATGAGCCCGCGGGTGGCGTCGACCACCGCCGTGATGGGGTTCACCTTCACGAAGGCCTCGAGCCAGCCGGGCATCGTCTCCGCCGGCACGAACACAGAGCTGGCGAACGTGAGCGGGAGGATGATCATGAACCCCCACGTGTTCACGGCCTCGGGGCTCTTCGCCGTGACGCCGATAAACGCCATGGGCCAGCACAGCGTGATGCCGAACGCCGCGACGAGGAGGAACGCGCCCAGGGCCCCGTCCACCCCACCGGCGAACCGGAACCCGAGGATGACGCCGAACCCGATGAGGATCAGCGCTCCCCACAGGACCCGGACTCCGTCGGCGGCGACCCGCCCACCGATCACGGCGGAGCGGGCGATAGGCAGGGACCGGAACCGGTCGATCAGCCCGCGCTGGAAGTCGACGTTCAGTCCGAGCGCCGTCGTGAACGGTGTGAACGCCGTGCCCTGGACGAGGATCCCCGGCAGCGCGAACTGGAGATATTCAGCGCTGGAGCCGGCGATGGCCCCGCCGAAGACGTACACGAACAGCACGAGGAACATCAGCGGCTGGACGGTCATGCCGACGAGCTGTTCGGGATCGGCTCTGATGTGCTGGAGGTTGCGCCGCATGATCGTGAGCGTGTTGGCGAGCAGCCCGGCGTGGCCGGACGGCGCCAGGGTTGCGGTGCTCATGCTCGGCTCCCTTCTACGGCTTCGTCGCTTTCCTCTTCCTTCTCCTCGGCCACGTGGCCGGTGATGGCCAGGAATACCTCGTCGAGACTGGGACGGCGGAGTGAGAGATCGTCGACGGGAATGCCTGCGTCGTCGAGACGCCGCACCACCTGACCCAATGCGGATCGGTCATTGACGGTCACGGTGACGAGCTGCCCGTCACTGTGCAGGCCCTCGTCGCCATCGGCGAACTCGGCCAGGATGCGTTCGGTGGTGGCCATATCTGCGGGGTCGGCCGGCCGGGCCTGCAAGACCTGGCCCCCGACCCGCGTCTTGAGCTGGAGCGGCGTCCCCGCGGCGATGACGCGTCCGTGGTCGATCACCACGATCTCGTCGGCCAGTCGATCGGCTTCCTCCAGGTACTGCGTCGTGAGCAGCACGGTGGTGCCGTCGGCGACCAGGCCGCGGATCATGCCCCACAGCTCCAGCCGGCTCCGCGGATCGAGCCCGGTTGTCGGCTCGTCCAGGAAGAGGAACCGGGGGTGCCCGACCAGGCTGGCCGCCAGGTCAAGCCGGCGCCGCATCCCGCCGGAGTACGTCTTGGCCAGCTTGGTGGCCGCCTCGGCCAGGTCGAACGCCTCGAGCAGCTCGTTGGCTCGGCTCCTGGCGTCGGGGCGTGAGAACCCGAGGAGCCGGCCGATCATGGAGAGGTTCTCCCGGCCGGACAGCAGCTCGTCGACGGCGGCGTACTGTCCGGTGAGCCCGATCAGCCGGCGAACCTCCTTGGGATGCTGGATCACGTCGTAGCCGCCGACCGCGGCTCGGCCCGAGTCGGGGCGGAGCAGGGTCGACAGGATGCGGATCGCCGTGGTCTTGCCGGCACCGTTGGGTCCGAGCAGGCCGAACACGGTGCCCTGCCGGGCCACCATGTCGATGCCGTCGAGCGCTCGGACGTCCCCGAACGTTCGAACCAGGCCCTCGGCCTCGATCGCGGTCTCTGACATCACGTCCCCCTCGTGGTCGCTTCGATGGTCTTGGACGCCACCCTCCCTCCGGCAACATCCGGCCGGCTCCCTACATTCCCACCCCGAGCTCCAGTCCGCGGAAATCCTCGATGAACGTTCGGTGGCCATCTGCTCGTTCTGCTTGGCGATGGGCAGGGAAGGAATCCCCTTCACGCCGGCACGCGGGAGCGTGGGACGGAAACGAGTATGCGGTAGGCTCGCCCCATGGCAAGCAAGGACAAGGGCGCCTCCAAGGCGGCCAAGAAAGCGGCACAGAAGAGCCTAAAAGAGAAGCGTGCGGCCAAGAAGCTGAAGAAGAGCGGCAAGTAGGGCGTCAGCCGAGGATCCGCGCGTCGCCGTAGCCGGCGGCGAGCATCCGCTGCTCATCGAACCGGTCGGGGTGGAGGTCCGCCAGCCCTGCGTCCGTCTCCTCCCCGGCAACGAGCACGGCCACGTGGCCGCCCAGGGCGGGGGCGAGCTTGAACCCGTGTCCGCTGGTTCCCGCGTCCACGAAGATCCCCGGGGCCACCTCGCCGATCACCGGCTGCCAGTCGGGGCTCACGTCGTACAGGCTGGCCCATCCGCTGTGGACAGACGAACGCTCCAGCTCGGGGACGCGGCGGATCACCGGTTGGGCCAGCGCTTCGAGCTCGCCATCGGAGGCCTGTCCGGCGAAGTCGTCGGGATCGACGTTCGGTGCGGGATGGGTCGGCCCCACCAGGAAGAGGTCCTCTCCCTCCGGCCGGAAGTAGTACCCGCCGACGAGGTCGCCATGGGCAGGGGCGGGACGTGCTCCGCCCCATCGGTACACGCCGACGATGTGCCGCTCCACGGTGAGCGGGAGATCGATGCCGATGGTTCGGATCAGCGGCCGGGTCCAGGGTCCCGCCGCCACCAGGACGCGGGAGCACGCCGTACGCTCAGCGTCCGCGGTCACGATGACGGCACCTCCGCCGTCGGCCGGCTCCAGCGACGCCACCGTGGTGCCCAGACGCGGCTCCGCCCCGAGCTCCACGGCTCGATCGAACAGACCGCGCGTGGCTCCGGATGGATCGGCGTAGCCGGCGTTGCGCTCCCACGCTGCCACGGCGATGCCGTCGAGGTCGAACATCGAGAAGCGCTCGGCGATGGCGTCGGGCTCGAGGACGTCGACCTCGATGTCCAGCTCGTTCAGCCGGCCGGCGCTCTCACGGACGCGTTCGACATCCTCAGGGGGGTGGAGGAACAGCAATCCCGTTCGGCGCAGCTCCGCGTCGACACCGGTGAGCTCGGTGAAGCGAGCGAACATGTCGATGCTGTCTCGGGCGCAGCGGGCCAGGAACGTGTTCGTGTAGTAGGCGCGGCAGATGGCGCTGGACCGGCCGGTGGGCCCGCTGGCCGGGGTGTTCCGTTCGAACGCGACGACCCGGAGGCCCCGCGAGGCGAGATGGTACGCGGCCGAGGCGCCGTGGATCCCCGCCCCGATGACGCCGACGTCGTACCCGCCCATCCTGGTCGATTGTAGGGCCAGAGGGCCTGCCGACCGAAGAAGGGAAAGCCACCGCAACTAAAACGGAACCGCCAGAGCCCGAGGGCTCCAGCGGTTCCAGGACTTACGGTAGCGGGATGCAGCTCCGAGCGCAACCCCGCAACTGGTTTTTGTCACTCTTTCTCGGAGACTCAGGAGGCTCGCCGCCGGGCCCGCCGGACCGCCGCCGCCAGCTCGTCTTTCGACATCTTGGAACGGCCGGGGACGCCAAGACGCTGGGCCTCCGCGTACAGGTCCTCCCGGCTGGCCGGCTGCTCCTCGCGCTTCCCTCGCTTCGGACCGGGGCGGCGCTCGGTGCGCCCGGCGGGACGAGGCTCACCGCGGGTCGCCTCGACGCTGGCCCGTAGCGCGTCCATGAGGTCGACGACCTTGGTCGGCTCCGCCTCCTCGGGCACCACGATCTCCTCGCCTCTGGCCTTCCGCTCGACGAGCTCGAGGACCCGCTGGCGGTACATGTCTTGGTACCGGTCCGGTTCCCACTCGGCGGCCAGGGACTCGATGAGCCGCTCGGCCATCTCCAGCTCGCGGCGGTCGACCTTGACCTCGCCGACGTGGTGCTCCATCTCCTCGATGCCCCGGACCTCGTCGGCGAAGTACAGCGTGGCCAGGGCGAGTACGTCATCGTAAGGGCGAACCGCGGCCAGGTACTCCTTGGTCCGCATCACGAAGTAGGCGATGCCGATCTTCTGCTGCTCCTCCATGGCCTGATGCAGGAGGGCGTACGGCTTCTCCGCCCCGACGTCGGGCTGCGGACCGAGGTAGTACGTCTTCTCGAAGTAGATCGGATCGATCTCCGCGAGGTCGACGAAGTCGCGGATCTCGATGGATCTGCCCCTCTCGGGCTCGACGGCCTCGAGCTCGTCGGGGGTGAGCGGGACGTAGCGGCCCTTGTCGACCTCGTACCCCTTGACGATCTCCTCGTAGGGAACCTCCTCCTCGCTTCCCTCGGCCACCCGCTTGTGGCGGATGCGCCGTCCCGAGCCGCCCTCAAGCTGATGGAACCGAACGTCCCTCGGCTTGGTTGCTGAGTACAGCCGAACCGGGATGTTGACGAGCCCGAACGTGACCGAGCCGGTCCAGATGGCGCGTGCCATGGCTCTCCTCCGTGGTCGCCCTCCTCCAACATTTCCCCATCCCCGCGTTTGGAAGCGGGCACCCAAGCCCATGTGATGAACCGCCCAGGTCCTCGCCGGGGCGACGGCCACCCCGGCCCCACACCCCGCGTCGCATCCTTTGCTCGCCCGCTGAGGCCGGGCTAGGCTTCCCAGCATGCCGGACGTGGGGATCGTCGTCGGCGGGCAGATGGGCACGATCGAGGACCTGGCCCGCACCGCCGAAGAGGGCGGCTACGAGAGCGTCTGGGTCGCCGAGACCGCCTTCTCCGCCTTCGTCCAGGCCACCCTGGTGGCCCGGGCAACCGAGCGAGTCACCGTGGGCACGAACATCGCTTTGGCCTTCCCTCGCAGCCCGGCCATCACCGCGATGTCGTGCCGCGACCTCTCCGAGCTCTCCCGCGGACGGTTCGTCCTCGGCCTCGGATCCCAGGTGAAGCGGGTCAACGAGCATCGGTTCGGCGTGAAGTTCGAGCACCCGGCGCCGAAGATGGCCGACTACGTGGAATCCGTGCGGGCCGTCCTGGGCGCCTTCCGTGGGGAGCCGCTCGACCACCGCGGCCGCTTCTACGAGCTGACCATGCCTCCATTCCCCGGGGCCCAGGGCGTGCCGGATGTCCCCATCTACGTCGCCGCGGTCAACGAGAAGATGTGCGAAGCGGCCGGCCGGGTGGCCGACGGTGTGCTCGGCCACCCGCTCACATCGCCGAAGTACGTGGCCGAGGTGGTGCGTCCGGCGGTGGAGCGCGGGGCCGGCGCCGCGGGGCGGGATCCGGATGACATCAGCATCACCAACAGCGTCATCCTCCAGCTGAACGAGGATCGAGACCGAGCACGATTCGAAGCGGCGCTGCAGATCGGCTTCTACGCCACGACGCGGACGTACAAGCCCGTTCTGGAGATGCACGGCTACGGCGATCTGGTCACGCCGCTCCGGGATGCGTACCGGGCCGGCGACCTCGCCACGATGGCCGAGCTGGCCACCCCCATGGTCGACACGTTCGCCATCACCGGCACCGAGGACGAGTGCCGGGAGGGGCTGGCCGCGTTCGACGGTGTCGTCGATCGCCTCATCCTCGGCGGCGCCTGGGTGGGACCGCCCGAGGTCGTCGAGGAGAACTACCGCCGGGTGCTGACCACGTTCCGTCCGGCCGCGTAGATCACGTCGCCGTGAACGTGCCGTTCATCCGGTCGGGGTGAACGTCGCACTGGAAGTAGTACTTCCCCGGCTCGTCCGGAGCGGCGAACTCGTAGTTCTGGCTGCCGGTGTCGACCTCACCCTGGAAGATGGCCGTCCCGCCCTTGGATTCGTACAGCGCGAAGTTGTGGGGGATCTGGCCATCCCGGTTCTTGAACTTCATCACGATGCCGGCACCGGCCGGCGCCTTCAGCGTGTCCTCCTCGAACCGGACGTCCTCCGCTTCCAGCTCCAGCTCGACGGCATCGCCGGTGGCCTCAGGGCTTGGGCTCGCCGTCTCTGCTGGCGTGGTCGGCTGCGGGCTGACCTGGTTCTGGGGCTCCTCGCCCCCGCACGCCGCCAGCAATACCGCTGCGATCATCGGTGCCACGATCCGCGTCACCGCTTCCTCCTCATCTCGATTGCCGGAACCGTACCTTCGCAACCCGCCCTACACTCGAAGCGATGCCGTTCCTCCAGCGCCCCAACGGCTGTCGCCTCTTCTACGAGGTGTTCGGCGCCGGCGACCCGCTGGTTCTCCTCGAGGGGATGGGTGGGGACGTCACCGGCTGGCGGCGCAGCATCCCCACACTGGCCGGCGAGTTGCGCGTCGTGGCCGGCGACTTCCGTGGCAACGGCCGCTCCGACGGACCCGACGAGCCCATGACGATCGGCACGCTCGCCGACGACACCCTCGCCCTCCTCGACCACCTGCACATCGATGCGGCCCACCTCTACGGGCAATCGCTGGGCGGCATGGTGGCCCAGGGGCCGGCCACGCCTATCACTCCGAGCGGTCGGAGGCGGCGGACGCGGCGATCCTCGAGTTCGTGCGGGCGCTGCGGGCCTAGCGGCGAGGGAGCCGCTCGGTGGAGTGTTCCTCCGCGCCCCCCGGCGGCGGCTCGTCGGTGACGGCGGGCGACTCCGTCGTCCGCGGGGGCTCGGTGTCCACTCGCTCGCTGTGGGGGACCTTTCCCTCGACGAGCTCCTTCAGCTCCTTGCCCTCGAGGACTTCCTTCTCCATGAGCAGCTTGGAGAGCCTGTCGAGGAGATCGCGCTTCTCGTCGAGGATCAACCGCGCACGGTCCCGCGCCTCGGCGATCAGCTCGGCCACCTCCTGGTCCACGATGCGCGCCGTGTCCTCGGACATCTCGTTGCCCTGCCCGGGGAAGAGGAGGCCTCCCTCGCGCGCGCGCATGCCGTCGCCACCGAACGCGATCGGGCCGAGCTTCTTGCTCATCCCGAGCTCGGTGACCATCCGGCGCGCGAGATCGGTGGCGCGCTTCAGGTCGTCGCCGGCGCCACTGGACAGATGCTGGAAGACGACCTCCTCGGCGACCCGTCCGCCCAGCGAGATGGTGAGCTGGTCCTTCAGCTGGTCCTCCGTGTAGATGTAGCGGTCCTCGAGCGGTCGGTACAGCGTCATCCCCAGGGCGCCCATCCCTCTGGGGATGATGCTGACGCGGTGCACGGGGTCGGCGTTGGGAACGCTGAGCCCGACGAGGGCATGCCCCATCTCATGCACCGCCGTGATCTCGCGCTCGCGGTCGCTCATCACCCGCGACTTCCGCTCCAACCCGGCCACCACTCGATCGATGGCCTCCTCCAGCTCGGCCGCACCGACGGCATCCTTCTCCCGCCGGGCGGCCAGCAGCGCGGCCTCGTTCACGACGTTGGCCAGGTCGGCCCCGGTGAACCCGGGCGTCCGCGCCGCGATCACCTGCAGGTCGATGTGCGGGTCCAGGGCCACGCCACGGGCGTGCACCTTCAGGATGGCCTCGCGTCCGCGAAGATCGGGACGGTCCACGACCACCTGGCGGTCGAAGCGCCCCGGGCGGAGCAGGGCGGGGTCGAGGACGTCGGGACGGTTCGTGGCGGCCATGATGATGACGCCCTTGCTGGTGTCGAAGCCGTCCATCTCGACCAGCAGCTGGTTGAGGGTCTGCTCGCGCTCGTCGTGGGAGCCCAGGCCGGCTCCCATCGCCCCGGCCCGGGTCTTCCCGATCGTGTCCAGCTCGTCGAGGAAGACGAGGCACGGCGCCCGATCCTTGGCCTGCTGGAACAGCTCGCGTACCCGGGCCGCCCCGAGTCCGACGAACATCTCCACGAACTCCGAGCCCGACATGTAGAAGAACGGCACCTGGGCCTCGCCGGCCACCGCCCGGGCCAGCAGCGTCTTCCCGCAGCCCGGCGGGCCGAGCAGCAGCACTCCCTTGGGGATCCGCCCGCCCAGCCGCTGGTACTTCTTGGGGTTCATCAGGAACTCGACGACCTCGCCCAGCTCCTCGACGGCCTCGTCGACCCCGGCCACGTCGGCGAACGTCGTCTTCAGGTCCTTGCGGTCGTAGATCTTCACCCCGCGTTTGCCCAGGTTCAGCGCCCCGGCGGCCCCGCCTCCGGCCATTCGTCGGAACACGAAGCTCCAGATCAGCACGAGGAACAGGATGGGGATGATCCAGGAGAACAGGAAGCTGGAGAACGCGCCGGGCTGATCGCCGGTGAAGGTGACGTCGTGCTCCCGGAGCAGCTCCTCGAGCTGTTCGCCCTGCCCACCGGGCGGACGGGTGGCCGTGAAGTCGACGGTCTGTCCGTCGGCCTGGTACTTCCCGGTGACGCTGCCCTCGCTGATGAGGGCGCGGCTGACCCGTCCCTGCTCGACGAGGCGAAGGAAGCGGGAGTACTCGATCTCCTTGGGGCTGGGCACCAGCAGTGACTGGATGAACCACAGGACGAGCACGCCGAGCAGGATGTACCCGATCGACAGCCGCCACCGCCGGGGGCCGCCCTCGGCACCTCCGCCGAAGTCGAACCCCTGCCAGCGTCCCCGCTTGTCGTCCGCCATGTGTTCCTATGTTCCCACACCCCCCTCAGGAGTACCGGACGGGCCGCGCTATGCTGGCCGAGTGGCCGACGTGAGCAAGGCGGGCACCCTCAGCGATCCGGAGCTGGAGGGTCGATACGAGCGGGAGGTGCTCCCGCTCCTTCCAGAGATGTACGCCGCGGCCCTCCGCCTGACCAGGAATCCCTCCGACGCAGAGGATCTCGTTCAGGAGACGTTCCTGCGCGCCTACCGGGGCTTCGCCGGGTTCCGCGCGGGCACCAACCTGCGGGCGTGGATGCACCGCATCCTCATGAACACGTTCATCAACAGCTATCGCAAGCGGCAGCGGGAGCCGCAGACGCTCTCTGAGGACGAGGTTCCCGAGTGGTACCTGTACGAGCGCATGGCTCCCGGGAGCGCCGAGGCCTCCGCGGAGACCGAGGTGCTCGACGCGATGCCAGACGAGGACGTGCAGGCGGCGCTCGACTCGCTGCCCGACCAGTTCCGGCTGGCCGTCCTCCTGGCCGACGTGGAGGGGTTCTCGTACAAGGAGATCGCCGAGATCCTGGACATCCCGATCGGGACC
>DASQUI010000040.1:0-2691 GCA_035641375.1 Actinomycetota bacterium | reverse complement strand
ACTGAATGATGGCCTCGTCGAGCTCGTCGCCACCCACCCGCGTCGACGTGGCGGTGACGATGCCGCCCAACGAGATGATGGCGACCTCGGTGGTGCCACCGCCGATGTCGACAACCATGTTGCCGGTGGGCTCGTGGATGGGCAGGCTGGCCCCGATGGCCGCGGCCATGGGCTCCTCGATGATGTAGGCGGCCCGGGCCCCGGCCGAGATCGTGGCCTCCTCTACGGCGCGCTGCTCGACGCCGGTGATCCCGGAGGGAACGCACACCACGACGCGAGGCTTGGCCAGGAAGCGCCGCGTGTGCACCTTCTGGATGAAGTAGCGAAGCATCTTCTCGGTGACGTCGAAGTCGGCGATGACGCCGTCCTTCAGCGGCCGGATGGCCTGGATGTGCGCGGGGGTGCGCCCGATCATCCGCTTGGCCTCGGCGCCCACGGCCAGGACCTGCTTGTTGATCTGATTGATGGCCACCACGGACGGCTCGTTCAGGACGATGCCGCGGCCGCGCACGTAGACGAGGGTGTTCGCCGTGCCCAGGTCGACGGCCATGTCGCGGCCGAGAAGGCCGGTGATCCCTTCGGCTCGATCCTGGGCTCCGCTGGCCTGATTCATTCGTCTCAAAGGATGCCTCATCAAGGGGAAGGAGTCACGCTTTTCTACAGGACGGCTCATCATACTGCAAGGGTGGACTGGCTCCCCCGGGAGCCCCGGATCGAGCACGGGAACCTACCGGTCGGAAACCTACTGGATGGGAACCACGCGACATCTGTAACCTGCTGGCCAGGGGGGAGGTCGAATCCGTACGAGCGCCCGCCGTGGGCGGGCTTCGCCCTATCCACAGGAGGCAAGCATCGTAAGCATCGCGGTTCTGTTCCCGGGTCAGGGGTCCCAGTACCCCGGCATGGCCGACCCGTGGCGTGAGCATGCCGCCGGGGCAGCGGTGCTCGACGAGGTCTCGGAGGCGCTCGGCTACGACGTCGTCGAAGCGTGCCGCGACGAGGAGCGTCTGGCCGACACCGCCGTGGTTCAGCCGGCCCTGTTCGCCTGCGATCTGGCCGCGGCTCGCGTGCTCGAGGCCGAGGGGGCGACGTTCGCCATGGCCGCCGGCCATTCCGTCGGTGAGTTCGTTGCCCTGGCCGCATCGGGAGCGACCGATCCCATCGCCACCCTGCACGCCTTGGTGGAGCGCGGCCGGGCCATGCAGGACGCCGGCCGGGAGCAGCCCGGCACGATGAGCGCCCTGGTCGGCATCTCCCCCGCCGAGGCCGAGGAGATCGTCCGCACCGCCGGCCGCGGCGACGTCCTCACTGTGGCCAACGAGAACAGTCCCAAGCAGACCGTCGTATCCGGCACCTTGGCCGCCGTCGAGCGGGCCGAGGACCTGGCTCGCAGCCGCGGCGCCAAGGCCCTGCGCCTCAAGGTCGCCGGAGCGTTCCATTCGACGCTGATGCAGCCGGCCGCTCCCAGGGTCCGGAAGGTCATCTCCGGCCTGGAGTTCCGCGCCCCGAGGTTCCCGATCGTGCCCAACGCCAGCGGCCGACCCACCGACCAGCCGTCGGCCATGCGCGACCTGCTCGGGCGGCACGTGGTCTCCCCCGTCAAGTGGGAGCGATCGATGACCGCCATGGCGGCCGCGGGCATCGATCTGTTCGTGGAGGCCGGCCCGGGCGACGTGTTGACGAAGCTGGTGAGGCGATGCGTCCCCGGGGCCCGCGCCGTGACCGTAGGCGGACCCAGCGACGTGAAGACCGTGCTCGACGAGATGGGAGCGATGCAGCGATGACGAAGCATGACGCGACGTTCACGGTGCTGGTGAGCCCGGGCGCCGGGCGACTCCGGTTCCTGCCACCCCAGCGGTTCCACCGCGGGATGGAGCTGGTCGAGGCCGGTCAGGCCATCGCCCGCGTCGTGCAGGGATCGGGCCACATCATCGTGCGCGCGCCGTTCGCCGGGCGCGTCTCCGCCGTGCTCGGGCTGGAGGGGGAGCCAGTCCAGGCCGGACACGCCGTCGTCGCCATCGAGCCCGTCGACGCCTGATGCCCGTCGCGCGCATCGCGGCGGTTGGCTCGGCATTGCCCGAGCGCCTGCTCACCAACGCAGACCTCGAGCGCATGCTCGACACCTCGGACGAGTGGATCACCACGCGCACCGGGATCCGGGCGCGGCACATCGCCGGTGAAGGCGAGACCACGGCCACGCTGGCCGCGGACGCCGGGCGGCGCGCCCTGGAGGCGGCGGACATCGACCCCGTCTCGATCGACGTCACCATCATCGGAACCGCCAGTCCCGACCAGCAGCTACCTTCCACCGCCGCGTTCGTCCAAGATCACCTGGGACTGCACGGGGCGGCCTTCGACGTGGCCGCGGCCTGCGCCGGGTTCATCTACGGCACCGAGCTCGGCTCGAGCATGATCCGGGCCGGCACGGCCGGAAATGTTCTGGTCATCGGGACCGAGGTCCTGTCGAGGTTCGTCGACTACACCGACCGGACCACATGCATCCTCTTCGGCGACGGCGCCGGGGCGGCCGTGCTCGTGCCCGGGGAAGAGCCCGGCGTGTATGCCTCGATCCTCGAATGCGACGGCCGGACGGCGCGCCTGCTGGAAGTGCCCGCCGGGGGCTCTGCCCGGCCGGCCTCGGCGGAGACCGTGGCCGCGCGGGAGCACTTCATCAAGATGGAGGGCCGGGAA
>DASQUI010000039.1:0-2310 GCA_035641375.1 Actinomycetota bacterium | reverse complement strand
GGGCGAGCCTGACTCACCGGAGTCCCCTCACGCGGGCCATGCTATCGGCTGGGGCGGGGGCTCACCCCCCGTTCCCTTCGCCCTCCTTGCCCTTCTCATCGCTCCGGCCGTTTCCGTTGCCTTCGCCGTTCCCCTGGCCCTCGCCGCCGTTCCCTTCCTCGCCGTTCCCCTCGCCCTCTTCGGCCGCCGGAGGGGAGGCGGACATGGCCTCGGCCACGGCGTCGATGGCCGCGTGGATCGCTGTGGCCGCTGCGGGGGAGGCGAACTGGCCCTCCACGCCGGCAGCGGCCTTGTCGATCTCCTCGTGGGCGCTGCCGAGTGCCTCGAGCGCGCCCTCGAGCTCGCCGGCCGAGTACTCCTCGAAGGCCTTCCCGGCCTCCTCCAGGATCTTGCCGCCGGTCTCCTCGCTGAGCTCGCCGGCGTTGACCGCCTGGATCACGACGTCCTCGAGCTGGCCCAGCGCCTGCCCGACAGAGGTCACCTCCACATCGGTCGGTTCCTCCGCGGGCGGCTGTCCTTGCTCCGCCTGTCCGCCTTGACGTCGGGCCGCGGCATCGGGCTCTCGAAAGGCGATGGCGATCACGCCTATCACGGCCAGCACCGCGGCGGCAATCAGGGCCACGGGGAGCCAGGAGACGTTGCGACGCCTCGGTGCCGCCGTCCGAGTCGGAGTCGTCGACGTCGCCGGCAGCACGTCGGTGTCGCCACCAGCCGCGGCGATGGGCACCGTGGCCGCCCCCTTTATGTCTCCTGCGATCGCCTGCCGGAACGCCTCGGCGGTGGCGAATCGCGCGTCGGGGTCCTTCTCCAGCGCCCGCATGACCGCCTGGTCCAGGTGCGGTGGAACATCGGCGTTCAGCGTGCTTGGCCGGACAGCGCGCTCGTTGACGTGCTTGTAGGCGATCGACACCGGCGTCTCGCCCTGGAACGGCGGACGTCCGGTGAGCATCTCGTACAGCACGCAACCGAGCGAGTACACGTCGGACCGTGCGTCGACCGTCAGCCCCTGGGCCTGTTCCGGGGAGAGGTACGAGGCGGTCCCCAGGATCAGGCCGGTCTGGGTGAGCGTGTCGTCGGCGGCGGCCCTGGCGATCCCGAAGTCCACCACCTTCACCCGCCCGTCGCGGTCGAGCATGACGTTCCCGGGCTTCACGTCGCGGTGGACCAGCCCGCGTTCGTGGGCCGAATGGAGCGCGGTGGCGACCTCTGCGGCGATCGCCGCGGCTCGGTCGGGATCGAGACGGCCCTCCCGCCGGAGCACCTCGGAAAGGGTGGGGCCCTCGACGTACTCCATGACGATGTAGTGCATCCCGTCCTCGCCGCCGGTGTCGTACACGCCGACGACGTTCGGGTGCGTCAGGCCCGCCGCTGCCTGAGCCTCGCGCCGGAACCGGTCCACGAACCGGTCGTCATGGGCGTACCGCTCGGCCAGCACCTTGATGGCCACCGTGCGGTCGAGCACGCGGTCGGTGCCCCGATAGACGTGCGCCATCCCCCCCTTGCCCAAGGGGGGTCCCATCTCGTACCGGTCGTTCAGGACACGCGTGCCAGCCACAGGGATCCCCTCTGCTCGCTTCGTTCTTACCCCCCGAGCGCCGCTTCCATGACGTTCTGGGCGATCGGCGCGGAGGCCTCGCCACCGGTGGCCTCGCTCCCGAGGTCCCCGCCGTTGAGGATGACCACGGCCACGGCGATCTCCGGGGCCTCCGCGGGGGCGAACGCGACGAACCAGGCATGCGGCGCGGCGCCCACGGCAGTCTGGGCGGTCCCCGTCTTCCCCGCCACCCGAACCCCCGGGATCTGGGCCGCGGTGCCGGTGCCGGCCTCGACCACGCCGACCATCATCTCCGTAAGGGCCCGGGCATTCTCGGGTCGCATGGTGGCCCCGAACTCCTCTCGTGTGAAGGACCTCAGGATCCGGCCGTCCGGGTCCCGGATCTCCGAGACCAGCCGGGGGACCATCATCACGCCGCCGTTGCTGATGGCCCCTCCGATCAGCGCCATGTGCAGCACATTCGTCCGCACGTCGCGCTGGCCGATCCCCGACTGCGCCAGCGCCGGGATGTCGAGCTCGAACGCTCCGGGGTCGGGGATCTCGCTCTCAACGAACGGGATGTCGAACGGGATGTCCTCGGAGAAGCCGAACCGGTGGGCCTGCTCGACGAGCGTGTCGGCGCCGATCTCCATGGCCAGCTGGGCGAAGTACACGTTGCACGACTGCTGGAGCGCCGAGGCCATGTCGATCTGCGAGCCGCCGGAGCACTGGCCGCCCCCGAAGTTGTCGAGGTTCTCGGTGGTCTGCGGCAGGTC
>DASQUI010000038.1:0-2035 GCA_035641375.1 Actinomycetota bacterium | reverse complement strand
GCCGGCCCAGCTGGCCGACGACGCCGGCATCGTCAATCGTCTCTCCGCGGCACGGGCGTTCCGCGCGTTGATGGCGCGCGGTCGCATCCAGCGCGAGGGGGACGACTACCGCCTGGTCGATGCCCGGCCCGTCGACGCGGGGGAGCGGGCGACCGTGAAGCGGCCATCGCGCCGCCGGTCGCGACGTGCCGAGGCCGATGAACGCGTGCCCACCTACGAGCAGGTGGGACGGGTGGTCATCGATCGGCTCATCGAGCTCTCGGCGGAAAACGCCGAGCTCCGGGTGGCCGTGGAGCGATCTCGGGGGGAGGGCGAAGCCGCCCGGCGAGAGGCCATGGAGGCCCAGCGGACCGCTTCGGCCGATCGGCGGAGGGTCCAGACCCTGGAGGACGAGATCACCGTCCTCAATCGGCGGCTGGAGATGACGGAGGCCAACCTTCGGAACATCGTCCAGGCGGCGCAGACTCGCCGCGCCTCGCCCCTGGACGACGGTGACGCCAAGGCGATCCTCGACATCCTCTCGACGACCGAGGGCCGCTCGTAGGGCCCGCACGCAGGTGGGGTTGCGCCTCGGGCTCCGGACTGATTACCTTCAGCAAGGTCGCTGAGACGGCCCCCAATGGAAGGAGGCAATTGGCGTGGCTGCAGGCACTGACCTGGGTGCCTGGGTCGCGCACATCTTGTCGGTGAGCGACGCCATCTGGGCCTTCGTCATCGCATTGACGGTGTGGGGAGCCGGCTGGGGCCTCATCGCTCTGTTCACCCGGCGGAGCGATGCGCTGCCTGCCGTCGACGAGGGGCCGCCTCCCGCCGAAGAGCAGCCGCCGGCGAGTCCCCCCCCCGACGCGGCGCCCAGCGAGGAGGAGCACGTCGCCGGGGTGCTGCGATGGCTCATCACGGAGACCGAGGCCGACGTGGCCATCTTCGTCCGGCTCGCCCCGAGAGGGGGCGAGCGAATCGTCGTCGAACCCCGCGGCCTGAGGCCGGCGACCGTGGCCGTCCTGGCCCAAGCCGCCCGCGACGTGCTCATCCAGCCTTCCACCGACCAGCCGGCCGGCACCGCGGTGGCCCGATGGCTCGGGTCGGGTGGCTCCAAGGCCGTCCTCCTCAAGGGCGTCGCTCCGACGGAGGCGCAGGAGCCCCTTCGGTTCGCGCGCTTCGCCATCGAATGGACGGGGACCCCTCGGGGAGGCAACGGCAGTCCCGGCGTCGAAACACGGCTCCGCTCCATTCCCGGCGTGGCCTGGGCCGAGTCCGATGGACGCGACGCCGCCGAGGTGCGCGTGCTGGTCGGCGAGAACATCGATCGCGCGCTCGTCGAGGATGCCGTCCACGCATCGCTTCGGGCCACCGGCGTCCGCGTCACGTGGGTGGAGCCATCGGACGATGGACATGCCCCCCGGGCCAGGCTCGTCGAGGTGGGCGTCGATACCAATGGCTCGGTCAAAGCTAACGTCGCGCTGGAATGGCGCGGACAGGAGCTGCGCGGCCGCGGGAACGCCGCTTCGATCGCGGGGCGCTCCCGAGCTGCCGCCGATGCCGCCGCCGACGCCCTCGGGCCCCTCCTGGCAGGGTCGGTGGCCGTAGAGGGTCTCTACACCCACGCCCACGACGACGAAGATGTGGTCGTCGTCGTGGTGAGCTTGGACGGTGAACGGCTGGTTGGGGCGGTCCAGGCAAAGGAGCCGGACGCCGATGCGTCGGCGGCTCGGGCGGTGCTCGACGCGGTCAATCGCCGCCTGACGCTCATGGCCGGAGGAAGCGGGCGGATCTAGAAAGAGCCGAGCCCCCGCATACATCGGAGGCGGCGGGGGCGGGGGCCCGGCGAGGAGGATCCGCGAGTGTTGCCTCGGTATTCGACGTCGGTGCCCGGTTCCCTTCTCGTCAGCGCCGGCCCTGCCCGGCCGCCCGGCGACGCCGCCGGGCCACGAGGAGGAGGGTGGCCCCGGTGATGAGGGCGAAGGCGGCCACGGAGATGAGGACGACCAGAAGCTCCGGCAAGCCCTCCTCGACTGCGGTCCCCGGCGGGGCCGGC
>DASQUI010000037.1:0-11414 GCA_035641375.1 Actinomycetota bacterium | reverse complement strand
TCACCGGCGGCGTCAGCGCCGCCCCCTCACTGAATTACACCGTTGTGATCCACCGGCGTCAAGCACCTCGAAGCAGGCGTTTCCGCTCCATGCTCAGGTCCCTCCGGTACAATGAGCGCAGCCGGGAGCCCGCCCGGAGTGATGGAATTGGGAAGAGCGCTGGTCCTGAACGCGTCGTTCGAGCCACTGGCGGTGGTTCCGGCCCGCCGGGCGGTGGTGCTCGTCCTCAAGGACAAGGCTGAGATCCTGGAGAGCAACGGGATCGTCTTCCACTCCGAGCTGCTCGACATCCCCGCACCTTCCGTCGTCCGGCTCAACTACTTCGTCCGCGTGCCGTACCGGGCCCGGGCGTCCCTGACGCGCCGGGCCGTCTTCGCCCGCGACGAGTGGACCTGCCAGTACTGCGGCGCCCCCGCCGAGAACGTCGACCACGTGATCCCCCGGTCCAAGGGGGGAGAGCACACGTGGGAGAACGTCGTGGCGGCGTGCCGCCGGTGCAACTCCAGCAAGGAGAACCGCCTCCCGCTGGAGGCCGGGCTCCCGCTCCGCCGGAAGCCGTTCGCTCCCCGAGATGGGTTCCGCCTCCTCCTCGGCCGCCTCGAGCCCGAATGGGAGCCGTATCTGGGCAGCTAGGTCCGCTCCCTTCCCCTCCCGCTCCCCCTCCTGTTACTGATGTTGCCAGAGTGAACTCAAGAGTTAACAACAAATAACTTACATCACTGTAATTCATTGCTCATCCTTGACCTGGTGGAGTCCTAGTGGCATAAACGTGGGGCCCTGTGGAGGAGAGGGGAGGGCCATTCGTGGCGGAGCTCCTGGGCGAGCACCACTATCAGCTGGATCCGAAGGGCCGGATCTCGCTTCCGGCCAAGTTCCGCGACGCCTTCGCCGACGGCGTGTACCTGACCCTCGGGCAGGACGGCTGCCTGTTCGCCTTCCCCCGAGACGAGTGGGACCGCCGCAAGGCGGAGGTGGGGTCCCTCCCCATCTCCGACCCGAGGAACCGAGCGTACTCCCGGATGTTCTTCGGGAGCGCCGAGCGCGTGGAACTGGACGGTCAGGGGCGGCTGGTCCTGCCCCGTCACCTCCGAGAGACGGCCCATCTGGGCCGGGAGGTAGCGGTGGTGGGTGTCTCGGACCGCCTGGAGATCTGGGAGGGGGAGGAGTGGAGCCGGTACCGCGACGACCACGGTGGCTCGTACACGAGCGGTTCGCTGGTGCCGGAGCGAACCTGAGGATGAAGAGAAAGGGGACGGGGATGCATCGAGAGGTAGGGCAGACACTGTACCTGATGTTCCTCACCACCGCGGTCGTGAGCACCTTCATAGCGCTCGGGCTGCTGGCCATCCGAGTGCTTGGCTGACGAGCTCCATGAGCCGGTCCTCGAAGGCGAGGTGGTCCGCGTGATGCAGGGCGCCGGGGTGGTGCTCGATCTCACGCTGGGCATGGGCGGGCATGCGGCGGCGCTGCTGGACGCCGGCATCGGCCGCGTGATCGGGGTCGATCGAGACCCCGAGGCGCTGGCCACGGCGCGGCGGCGACTGGCCGGGGCGGGGGATCGGTTCGTGGCCGTGCAGGGACGCTTCTCCGAGGTGGACCGGATCGCCGGTGAGGCCGGGGTCCGGGCGGTCGACGGCATCCTCTACGACCTGGGGGTCTCCTCTCTCCACTTCGACCGCCCGGAGCGCGGCTTCTCCTACCGGCACTCCGGCCCCCTCGACATGCGGATGGGGCCGGAAGGACGGACCGCGGCCGATGTCGTGAACGAGACCGGTGAAGAGGAGCTGGCCCGGATCATCTTCGAGTACGGCGAGGAGCGGCACTCGCGCCGCATCGCCGCGGCCATCGTCCGGGCCCGGAACCGCGCGCCGTTGCGAACGACGCAGGAGCTGGCCGCCATCGTGGCCGGCGCCGTGCCCCGCCGGCGCGGCGGTGGTCATCCGGCCCGTCGCACGTTCCAGGCCATCCGGATCGTGGTCAACCGGGAGCTCGAGGAGCTCGCCGACTCCCTTCCCCGGTCGGTGTCGCTCCTCGCTCCCGGTGGCCGCCTGGCCGTCATCGCGTACCACTCGCTGGAGGACCGGATCGTCAAGCGGTTCCTGCAGGCAGAGGAGGAGCTGGAGATCGAAACGAAGAAGCCGGTGCGGCCGAGCGCCCGGGAGGCGAGCCGCAATCCGCGGGCCCGGAGCGCCAAGCTCCGCGTGGCCCGGAGGGCGGCGTGATGGCCGTTCCTGCCGGACGTCTCGCTCCGGGCCGTCCTCGCCGAGCCGCCCCGCCTCGGAGGAGCGTGCACCGTGTCCGTCCGCCGGCTCCCCGCTCGCCGGCCCGCCGTCCCGCTCGTGATGCGCGGCGGATCCCGTTCTCGCTCCTGGTCCTGTGTCTGGTGGCCTCGCTCGTCGTCGGTCTGGTCGCGGCTCAGACGTTCGTCGCCCAGGACTCCTTCCGACTGTCCGAGCTGACCCGCACGACGGAGCGGCTCGAGGAGGAGTACGGACGACTCCGTGTGCGGGCCGCCGAGCTCTCGTCTCCGGACCGCATCGTTGCCGCGGCGCGACGGGCCGGGCTGGTCCTGCCCAAGCAGGTCGAGATCGTCCGCCTTCCGCCGGTGCGCGGCCGCGGCGACGGCGACGTCCGCTCCGAGGCGCCGCAGACACTTGCCCTGAAGGGGGTCACCGGAGGAGGGCCGTGAGCGCGCGCGTGGCCGCGCGGGCTCCGGCGGGCCGGGTGGCCGCGCTGTTCCTCATCCTGGCGCTGTCGTTCACGACGGTGGCCGGGCGGCTCCTCCAGCTGCAGCTCCGCGACGCCCCCGCCTACGCCGCCCTGGCCCGGGACCAGCGGGTCCGCCGCGTCGCGCTCCCCGCCGTCCGCGGCGCCATCTACGACCGCGACGGGAGCGAGCTGGCCCTGTCGCTCCCGGCCCGAGCCGTGTACGCGGAGCCCTCCAAGGTCGTGGAGCCGCTGGCGACGGCGAAGCGGCTGGCCCCGCTGGTCGATCGGCCCGTCTCCACCCTGCTCGAGGCCCTCACGGCCAAGCGATCGTTCGTGTACCTGGCCCGGCGGATCGATCTCCCCGTCGCTCGGCGCATCGAGGCCCTCGGCCTGCCCGGTGTCGGGTTCCTCGACGAGAGCCGCCGCTCCTACCCGGCGGGCCGGCTGGCCGCCCAGGTCCTCGGGTTCGTCGGCGTGGACGGCACCGGCCTGGCCGGGCTGGAGCTCCGCCACCAGGACGTGCTGGCCGGCCGACCCGGCGAGCTGGTCGTCGAGCAGGACCCGCTCGGCAACCGGATCCCCCAGGGAGAGAGCAGGATGGTCCCTCCGGTGCCTGGGGACGACCTCGTCCTCACGATCGACCGAGACCTGCAGTTCCAAACACAGCGCGCCCTGCGGCGCGCCGTCCAGGACAACGGGGCCAAGGGTGGCACGATCATCGTCATGGAGCCGACCACCGGGGAGATCCTGACCATGGCCTCGTACCCGTGGTTCAACGCGAACCGCGCCGGACGGACGAACCCACAGCGGCTGCGCAACCGTGCCATCACCGACGTGTACGAGCCCGGATCGGTGAACAAGGTCATCACCGCGGCGGCCGCCCTGGAGCTGGGGGCGATGACGACGCGCGAGGTGCTTCCGGTTCGGGACAGCCTGCGGGTGGGACCGAAGATCTTCCACGACGCGCACCCGCACCCGCCGGTGACGATGACGCTCGGCGACATCATCGCCCAGTCGAGCAACGTCGGGGCGATCAAGGTGGCCCGCAAGGTCGGGCGGGCCCGGCTCGATCGATACCTCCGGCGGTTCGGCTTCGGCAGCCGTACCGGGCTCCATTTCCCTGGCGAGGCCGCCGGCATCCTTCCCGACGTCGACGAGTGGTGGGCCACCGGCATGGGCACCATCCCGATCGGCCAGGGCGTTGCCGTAACCGGGCTGCAGATCGCCTCCGTGTACGCGACGATCGCCAACGGTGGCGTCCGCACCGAGCCGCGGCTCCTCCGGGGGAGGATCGACGGGGAGGGCGCGTACCACCCGCTGGGAACGCCGAAGCGCCGGCGGGTCGTGTCGGCGGGCACCGCGGAGATGATCACCCGCATGCTGGCGTACGCCGTCGAGGTGGGGACGGGAACCGAGGCCCAGATCCCCGGCTACTGGGTCGCCGGGAAAACGGGAACCGCGCGGAAGCCTCTAGCCGGAGGCGGCGGTTACGGCGACGAGTACGTCGCCTCGTTCGTCGGGTTCGCTCCGGCCAGCGAGCCTCGGCTCGTCGTCGCGGCGAGCCTCGACGAGCCCGATACCGTGTACGGGGGCATCGCCGCGGCGCCGCTGTTCCGTGACGTGGCCCGGTTCGCGCTGGCCAAGCTGCGCGTGCCGACGTCCACGCCGCCTCCCCGGCCGCCCACCACACGGTCCCCGTGAGCCCCTTGGTAGAATCCGCCCCGTCCCCTTCGAACCGAGCGCCGTTGGCATCTGGTCGTCGCACACTCTCCGAACTCATCGAGGCGCTGCCCCACGCCGAAGTCCGCGGGCCTGGTGACCGCGTCGTCACCGCGGTCACGTACGATTCCACGCTCGCCCGGGCCGATGCGCTGTTCTTCGCCGTCCCCGGTACCCGCACGGACGGGCACGGGTTCGCCGCCGACGCCGCCTCCCGCGGTGCGTCCTCGGTGGTGGTCGAACGGTGGCTTCCGCTCGGCGAGGGCGTGACCCAGGTGCGGGTCCCGTCGGTCCGTGCCGCCATGGGGCCGGTCGCCGCGGCCTTCTACGGGCGGCCCGCCGACCGCCTCGTGCTGATCGGGGTGACCGGAACGAACGGCAAGACCACCACGACGTACATCCTGGAGGAGGTGTTCCGCGCGGCGGGGATGCGCCCCGGCGTCCTCGGCACCACGGGGATGCGCGTCGACGGTCGTCCCGCGCCGTTGGCCCACACCACGCCGGAGGCGCCGGATCTGCATGAGGTCCTGGCCGGGATGGTCGAGGGCGGGGTCGACGCCGTGGCCATGGAGGTGTCCTCGCACGGCCTCCATCAGGACCGCGTCGGCGGGGCCCGATTCGCGTGCGCGGTGTTCACCAACCTGTCGCAGGACCATCTCGATTATCACGGCACGCTGGACGAGTACTTCGAAGCCAAGGCCCGCCTGTTCACGCCGTCGATGAGCGATCGCGCCGCGGTGAACCACGACTCGCCGCACGGACGGATGCTAGAAGACTCGGGTCTGCCCACGCTCACCTACGGCATCGAGGACGGTGCCGACGTCCACGCCACCGGGGTGCAGCTCCTGCCCGACGGCCTCCGCTTCCGGGTCGGCGAGCTCGAGGTTCGCTCGTCCCTGCGGGGTCACTACAACGTGCAGAACTGCCTGGCCGCGCTGACCGCGGCCCGGCAGGTGGGGATCGACGATAGGGCCGCCGTCGCCGGGATCGGTGCCGTGCGGGGCGTGCCCGGACGGATGGAGCCCGTGGATGCCGGCCAGCCGTTCCAGGTGCTCGTCGACTACGCGCACACGCCCGACAGCCTGGAGAACGTGCTGCGGGCGGCCCGGGGGCTGGGGGGCGGGCGACTCATCGTGGTGTTCGGCTGCGGCGGCGATCGCGATCGCGGGAAGCGCCCGCTGATGGGCGAGGCGGCCACGACGCTGGCCGACGCCACCATCGTCACCAGCGACAACCCCCGTTCCGAGAAGCCCGAGGCCATCATGGCCGAGATCGAGCCGGGGGCGAAACGCGGTGGCGGCGCGTACACGCTGCAACCGGACCGGCGCGCCGCCATCCGCGAGGCGCTGGTCCAGGCGGCACCGGGAGACGTCGTGGTCGTGGCCGGCAAGGGACACGAGACCGGCCAGGAGTTCTCCGATCGCACCATCCCGTTCGACGACCGGATCGTCGCCGCCGAGATCCTCGAGGAGCTGCGGTGAGGGCCCGGCAGCTGTCCGACATCGCGGCGGTCACGCGAGGACGGGTTGCCGGTGGCGACGTCACCGTCACCGGCGTCACCACGAGCAGCACATCTGTTCGCCCCGGCGACCTGTTCGTGGCGCTGCCCGGCGAGCGCGTCGACGGCCACGACTTCGTCGGCGACGCGCTCGCTGCCGGGGCGGCCGCGGCGCTCGTGGGCGACGCCGCAGCATTCGAGCCGCTGGTCATCGTGGAGGACCCACGCTCGGCGCTGCTCGACCTGGCTCGCCACGAGCGGGCCACGCTTCCCGCCACGGTCGTGGGCATCACCGGTTCCGTCGGCAAGACGTCGGTGAAGGACCTGACCGCGGCGGTGCTGGCCGCTCGGTTCCGGGTCGTGGCCAGCCCGGCCTCGTACAACACGGAGGTCGGTGTGCCCCTGACGATCCTGGCAGCCGACGAGGGCACGGAGGTCATCGTCTGCGAGATGGGGAGCCGCGGTCTCGGTCACATCACGCTCCTGTGCGATGTGGCCCGACCATCCGTCGGGGTGGTCACGAGCGTGGGCGCCGCGCACCTCGAGATGTTCCGCTCCCTCGACGTCGTGGCCGATGCCAAAGCCGAGCTTCCCGAGGCGCTGCCGGAGGACGGAACGGCCGTGCTCAACGACGACGATCCCGTCGTCCGCGGCTTCGAGACCCGGACGCGAGCTCGCGTCGTCCGGTACGGTACCTCGGGCCGGTCGGACGTGCGCGCCGAGGACCTCGTCCTCGACGAGCGCGGCCTGGCCACATTCACCTTGCATGCCGACGGCTCGACCGAGCGCGTCGAGCTCTCGATCCCCGGCGAGCACATGGCATCGAACGCGCTCGCCGCCGCGGGTGTTGGCGTGGCCCTCGGCGTCTCCCCGGCGGAGGCGTCAGCGGCGTTGAAGGAAGCCTCGGTGGCGCCGTGGCGGATGGAGACGTTCGAGACGAGCACCGGCGTCCGAGTGGTCAACGACGCCTACAACGCCAACCCGATGTCGATGGCCGCGGCGTTGAAGGCGGCCGCGGCGATACGCGGCGCCGGCCGGTGCGTCGCGGTGTTGGGGGAGATGGCCGAGCTGGGGGAGGCCGCCGACGGCGAGCACGAGCGGGTCGGGGAGCTCGTGGCCCGGCTGGGCATCGACCGCCTCGTCGTGGTCGGGGAGGCGGCGCGACTGATCGCCGTGGGCGCGGTCCGGGAGGGCGTCGAGCCCGAGCACGTCGCGGGGGTCGACACCGACGCTGAGGCGCTCGAGGCCCTCCGGGCATGGGTCCGTCCCGGCGACGTCGTCCTGGTCAAGGCATCGCGCCGCGCCGAGCTCGATCGGCTGGCCGAGGCGCTGCGGGAGTCTAACGGATGAGGAGCATCCTCGTCGCCGCGGCGCTGGGGCTGTTCTTCACCGTGCTCGGCACACCGGTGGCCATCCGCCTGTTCCGGGTGATCGGCTGGGGGCAGCGCGTCCGCGAGCCGGGACCCCACTACCCGCAGCACCACGAGAAGATGGGCACCCCGACGATGGGCGGCGTGGTGATCATCGGGGCGATGGTCGTGGCCTACCTGGTCTCGGCCGTGGTGGGGCTTTCCCCGTTCACCCGGACCGCCGTGCTGGTCCTCCTCACCGCGGTGGGCTTCGGGCTGGTCGGGTTCATCGACGACCTCCTGAAGATCCGCCGCGCCGACCGGCACTCGCTCGGCATCGGCAAGACCGCCAAGGTCCTCGGGCAGGCCGGCGTGGCCGTGCTGTTCGCACTGGGATTGACCCGGCTGACCGCCGCCTCCACCGAGCTGTCGTTCATCCGCTCGACCGGGATCGACCTGGGGACGGTGGCCTTCGTCGTGTGGGTGTTCGTGATCCTGGCGTCGACATCGAACGCGGTCAACCTCACCGATGGCCTCGACGGGCTGGCCTCGGGCTCCGCGGCGCTGGTGATGGCGGCGTTCGTGTTCATCGCGTTCTGGCAGTTCCGACACACGTGCGAGGCGCTCACCGGACCCGGCTGCTACGACATCGACGTCAACACCTCGCTCGACCTGGCCATCGTGGCCGCGGGGGCGCTTGGAGCCATCGCCGGGTTCCTGTGGTGGAACGCCGCCCCGGCTCGCATCTTCATGGGCGACACCGGTTCCCTGGCCATCGGCGGGATGATCGGAGCGATGGCGGTGGCCACCAACACGCAGCTGCTCCTGATCATCCTGGGCGGGCTGTACGTGTTGGAGACCACCTCGGTGATCCTGCAGGTCATCTCGTTCCGTCTCCTCCGCCGCCGGGTGTTTCGCATGGCGCCGATCCACCATCACTTCGAGGTGCTCGGCTGGCACGAGTTCACGGTGATCGTGCGGTTCTGGATCATCGCCGGGCTGGCCGTGGCGTTCGGCCTCGGCCTGTTCTATGCGGACTTCCTGGCACGAGGTGGTATCCAGTGAACCTGTCGGGGCGCCGAGTGGTCGTGGTCGGGCTCGCCGAGAGCGGGCTGGCCGCCGTGGAGACGCTGCTCGCGCTGAACGCCTCCGTCATCGTCACCGAGGACCGGCCTCGGGACGCCGTGACGGATGCGGCGGCGCGGGTCGAGGCGCTGGGGGTCGTCGTCCACGCCGGCGGCCACGCCGAGTCGCATCTCGACGATGCGGATCTCGTGGTCGCCAGCCCCGGGGTGCCGGAGCATGCGCCGATCCTGCGCTGGGCAAGCCGGCGCGGCCTGGAGATCTGGAGCGAGCTCGAGCTCGGCGCACGGCTGGTCCGCGTGCCGACCGTCGTCGTCACCGGCACGAACGGGAAGACGACGACGACCGAGATGATCGCCACGGCGATGCAGCGAGCCGGGATGAACGCCTTGGCGTGCGGCAACGTGGGGTACCCGCTGTCGCGGGCGGCGCGCGAGGATCACGACGCGCTCGTCATCGAGGCGTCATCGTTCCAGCTCAGGTTCGAGCGGTCGCTCCATCCCCGGGTCTCGGTGCTCCTCAACCTTGCCCCCGACCACCTCGACTGGCACGGGTCGCTGGCGTCGTACCGCGACGCCAAGGCCCGCATCCACGCCGGCCAGGGAGCGAGGGACGTGCACATCGGCAACCGGGACGATGCCGCCGCGGCGGCCGTGTCGCGGGCGGCGCCGTGCCCGGTGGCCTGGTTCACGCTCGACTCGCCGGAGCCGGGGCAGGCCGGATACGTGGACGGCCGGCTCGTCGTCCGCACCGCCGGTGACCACGACCTCGGCGTTCCCGCTGCCGGCGGTCCGGCGCACAACGCCAACGCCGCGGCGGCCGCACTGGCGGCCGTGTCGTTCGGGGTGGCCCCGAACGCCGTGGGCGCCGCCCTGCAGGAGTACCGTCCCGGACCCCACCGCGGCACCGTGATCGCCGAGATCGACGGCGTCCGCTACGTCGACGACTCGAAGGCGACGAACCCCCACGCCGCGCTGGCCTCCATCGCGGCGCACGGCTCGGTCGTGCTGATCGCCGGCGGGCTGGCCAAAGGGGTCGACCTGACGCCGCTGGCGGCCGCCGCGCCGCAGCTGACCGGCGTCGTGGCCATCGGCGAGGCCGCTCCGCAGATCGTTTCGATCTTCGACGGCCTGGTGCCGATCCGGCGGGCCGAGACCATCGACGAGGCCGTGGCCGAGGCCGCGGGCCTGGCTGCGCCCGGAGGGACCGTCCTGCTGGCCCCGGCGTGCGCGAGCATGGATATGTTCCGCGATTACCGGGAGCGCGGGGACCGGTTCGCGCAGGCCGTCCGGGCGCACGCCGGGAGGGGCGCCCATGCCTGAGGCCACCCGCGCTCGCCGGACGAGCTCTCGCCGGGCCGCGCGCGGCCCCAACCTCAGGGTGGTGCGGCCGGGGGAGCGGCCGAGCCGATCGGTGCAGGACCGGTCGGTGGGGCTGCTCCTGGTGTCCACGTCGTCGCTCGTCCTCATCGGGGTGGCCATGGTGCTGTCGGCGTCGTCGATCTCGGCGTACGGCCGGTTCGGCTCGAGCTTCCTGTTCTTCAACCGGCAGTTCGCGTATGCGCTCGTCGGCGTGCTGGCCGCGCGGCTGACGTCGCGGATGCGCCACACGGCCTGGCAGGCGCTGTCGGTTCCACTGCTCGTCGTCACGGGGTTCCTCCTGCTGCTGGTGGTCCTCCCGGGGATCGGCACCGAGGCGGGCGGTGCGGCGCGGTGGCTCGCCCTCGGTCCGGTGACGCTGCAGCCATCCGAGCCGGCCAAGCTGGCCATCGTGGCGTTCGCGGCGGCGCTGCTGGCCAAGCGGCTCCGCCGGCTCGACGAGCCGCGGGACGTGCTCGTGCCGATGGCCGTCGTGGTCGGTGTCGTGTGCGGCCTCATCCTCCTGCAGCCCGACATGGGGACGGCGATGATCGTGCTGCTGTCGACGTTCGCGCTGGCGTTCTCGGCCGGTGCCCGGCTCCGGCACCTCGCCGCGGCCGCGGCATCGACGACGCTGCTGGGGTTCGCCGCGATGTACGCGGAGGGGTACCGTTGGGCGCGGTTCGTCTCGTTCATGAACCCCTGGGCCGACCCCCAGGGCGACGGCTACCAGACGATCCAATCCCTGATCGGGCTCGGCTCCGGCGGCCTGTTCGGTGTGGGCCTCGGCGCCGGCCGGCAGAAGTGGATGTACGTGCCCAACGCGCACACCGACTTCATCTACTCGATCATCGGAGAGGAGCTGGGACTGCTCGGAGCGCTCCTCGTCCTGGCGCTGTTCGGCCTGGTCGTCTACGCGGGGATCCGCATCGCCATGCGCGCCCCCGACCCGTTCGGCCGCCTGCTGGCCACCGGGATCACGGCGTGGCTCGGGATCCAGACGCTCGTGAACCTGGGCGCGGTGACGGGGCTGCTGCCGATCACGGGGGTGCCGCTCCCGTTCGTGTCGTTCGGTGGATCGTCGCTCATCGTCTCGCTGAGTGCCGTGGGGATCCTTGTGTCCATCGGCCGGGCCGGGCGGGCGCGGGCCCGGAGGTGAGCGCATGCCACTTTCTATCGTCATCGCCGCCGGCGGTACGGGCGGACATATCTTTCCGGGACTGGCGCTGGCCGGAGCGATCCGGGAGCTGGCCCCGGACGCTCGCGTCGCCTTCGTGGGCACGCCGCGGGGCCTCGAGCGGTCGCTGATCCCGGCCCGGGGCTATCCGCTGCATCTCGTCGGGATGCGGCCGTTCACCCGTTCGCTGGGGATGAAGCCGGTCCTCGGCGTGCTCTCGATGTTCCGGGCCACGGTCCAGGCCCGGAGGATCCTGCGCTCCGTTCGGGCCTCCGCCGTCGTGGGGATGGGCGGGTATGCGTCGCTCCCGGTGGTCGTGGCGGCGTGGATGCTGGGCATCCCGCGGATCGTCCACGAGTCTGGGGCGGTGCCGGGACTGGCCAATCGGGTCGCGGCGCGATTCACGCGTGACGTGGCCCTGTCGTTCCCCGACGCGGCAGGCCGCTTCCCCAGGCGGACTCGGACCCGGGTGGTGGGGACGCCGCTGTCGCCGGAGCTGGCCGGCGTGGACCGGATCGCCC
>DASQUI010000036.1:0-5947 GCA_035641375.1 Actinomycetota bacterium | reverse complement strand
GCCACGCTTTCCTTTCCGAGCAGGTCGACGACCTCCGGAAGAGCCGCCGTGATCTCGTCTCGGTCGTCGACGAGGTCGATCGCAAGATCGTCGAGATCTACGAGGCCGCCTACCACGATGTGGCCGCGGAGTTCGAGCGCGTGTTCACGACCGTCTTCCCCGGCGGAGAGGGGAGGCTCGTGCCGACCGAGGGCGACGACCTGTTGTCCGCGGGCATCGAGATCGAGGCCCGGCCGGGACGCAAGCGCGTCAAGCGACTCTCGCTCCTGTCCGGGGGTGAGCGGGCGCTGACCGCGCTGGCGTTCCTGTTCGCGATCTTCCGGGCCCGTCCGTCGCCGTTCTACCTCCTCGACGAGGTGGAGGCGGCGCTCGACGACGTCAACCTGCACCGCTTTATCCAGCTGATCAGAGACTTCGCCCGGGAGTCACAGGTCCTGGTGGTCACCCACCAGAAGCGGACCATGGAGGCCGCGGACGTCCTGTACGGCGTCTCGATGGGGCAGGGCGGCGTCTCCGCGGTCATCACCCAGAAGGTGTCCGAGGCCGTCCCCGAGGCCGCCCGCTCGTAGCGGATAATCGGCGCGATGCCCACCGGGATCGGTCTCGAGATCGTCATCGTGATCGGCCTGCTCCTGTTGTTGCTGGCCGGCCTGGTCGTCGGCCGGTTGCGGGCCCAGGAAGCTCGGCCCGAAGGAGCGGTGGAGACCGCAGCACGGCCGGAGGCGCTGGGCGCCCGGGTCCGCCGGTGGCTCGGCGGAGGGAAGCCCACCGAGGACGACTGGAAAGCCCTGGAGGAGGAGCTGCTCAAGGCCGACGCCGGTCCCGCGGCGGCCAGGGAGATCGTCACGCGGGTCGAGGAGCGGTTCAGGCCCGGCGACGACGCCGAGGCCCTCCTGCTGGAGGAGCTCGCCGGGATGTTCGAGGGCGACGCGGGCCTCGACCTGACGCACCGGCCGGCGGTGATCATGGTCGTCGGGGTCAACGGCACCGGGAAGACCACGACGGTCGGGAAGCTGGCCCACCGCCTGGTCGACCAGGGACGGCTCGTGGCGCTGGCGGCCAGCGACACGTTCCGGGCTGCGGCCATCCCCCAGCTGGCCGAGTGGGCCGAGCGTGCCGGGGCCGACCTCGTCTCCCAGGAGCGCGGATCCGACGCGGGGGCGGTGGCCTTCGATGCCTACGAAGCGGCGACGGCGCGCGGACACGACGTGCTCATCGTGGACACCGCCGGACGGCTCCACTCCCGCAAGCCGCTCATGGACGAGCTAGCCAAGGTGAAACGGGTCCTGGAGAAGGCGGCGGGGGAGGTCGACGAGGTCTTGCTGGTCCTCGACGCCACCACCGGGCAGAACGGCCTCGCCCAGGCCAAGGCGTTCGTCGAGTCCGTCGGTGTCACCGGCGTGGCCGTGGCCAAGCTCGACGGCACGGCCAAGGCCGGCGCCGTGCTGGCCATCCGCGAGGAGCTGGGGATCCCGGTGAAGCTGATCGGCACGGGCGAGCAGATCGGCGATCTCCAGGCCTTCGACGCCAAGCGGTTCGCTGCCGGTCTGGTTCGAGGCTGATCGGTGAACCGTGACGCTCCCGACGTGGCCTCCTACGACGAGGAGTACTTCCGCCGCCTGTACGGAGAGGTCCCCGAGCAGAGCCGCTTCGATCGCGGGCGAGATGCCCGGATCGCCCGGCTCGTGGAGCGATATGCCACTCCGGCCGACGGGCGGGCCCTCCTCGACGTCGGGTGCGGGCTCGGCTACCTCTTGGAGCGGTTCCGAGGACGGTTCGGGCTGTTCGGGGTGGAGCTGTCCGGCCACGCCGGCCCCCTGGCCGCCCGGCGGCTGCCCCAGGCGTCCATCGTCCAGGCCGATGTCCAGAGACGGCTGCCGTTCCGGGAGGCGTTCGACATCGTCTTGGCCGTCAACGTGATCGAGCACCTGGCCGACCCGGAGGCGGCGGTGGCCGGGATGCGAGCGATCCTGCGGCCGGGCGGTCTGTGCGTCGTCCATCTGCCGACGATCAACGGCCCCGTGAGCAGGGCGGTGTACCGCCTGTTCTACGCCGGGGACCCGACCCACGTGTACCGGCCGTCGGGGCGGGACGTCGGTCGGTTGTTCGAGCGACACGGCTTCGAGACCCTGCACCATTCCCACGCTCCCCACGTGCCGGGATGGCTGTGGCGGGCAGTGCGCTGGAACCCCGCGTTCCTCGCCGCGTTCCGCCGCCGATGAGCCCATCGCGGCCGCGCCTCCCGCGCCGCAGGTCCGCGCTGGCGGCGGCGATACTCCTGCTCGTCTTCGGTGGGCTGGCCACCCTCGTTGCCGTCTATCGCGTGCTCTTGTCTGGTGGGCCGGCGGTGGGAGACGCGTCGATCCTGCTCCTCTTCGGCGTGGCGGAGCTGTCCGCCGGCATGCTCGTGCTCCAACGGCACGCGGCGGGGCGCCTGGTGGGGATGGTGCTTGGGGCCATCGCCGCGGCCGTTTCCATCATCGGCGTGCTCTCGTCGGTCGGACAGGAGAAGCTCGACGCCGCCACGGGAACCGTCAGCAGCGGGATCGAGCTGTTCAGCCTGGTCGTCTCCGCGATCGTCCTCGTCGCCCACACGGCGATCTCGCTGCTGCTCATCCGGTGGGGCGGGGCGCTGCCGGGATAGCGTCCCGCCCCGGACTGCTACCGTGGGAACGATGTTCGAGCAGTTGACCGAACGACTCGACGGTGTGTTCCGAAAGCTGCGCTCGCGCGGCAAGCTCCATCCCAAGCAGGTCGACGCGGCGCTGGCCGATATCCGCATCGCGTTGCTGGATGCAGACGTCGCCGTCGAGGCCGCCGACGATCTCCTGTCGCGTGTCCGCGAGCGCTCCCTGTCCGACGAGGTCATGCGGAGCGTCACCCCTGGGCAGCAGGTGGTGAAGGTCGTGGACGAGGAGCTGACGGAGACGCTGGGCGGGCGACACCGGCCCTTCCCGCTGCCGTCGGCGGAGCCTGCTGTGGTCATGCTGGCCGGCGTGCAGGGGTCGGGGAAGACCACGGCCTGCGCCAAGCTGGCCCTCCATCTGAAGGAGCAGGGGCGCACCCCGCTGCTGGCCGCGGCCGACCTGGGCCGGCCCGCCGCCGTGGAGCAGCTCGTCACGCTCGGTGAGGAGATCGGGGTCGACGTCGTCTCCGAGGGACGCGATGCCGTGAGCGTGGCCAAAACGGCCCTAAAACGGGCCCGTGCCGGCAGGCACGACGTCCTCCTGGTCGACACCGGCGGCCGGCTCCACGTCGATGCGGAGATGATGCGCGAGGCCAAGCGCATCCGCGATGCCCTTCGTCCCCATCACGTCCTCATGGCCGCCGACGCGATGACTGGGCAGGATGCTCTCATCCAGGCTCGGGCGTTCCTGCGCGACGTCGACCTGACCGGCTTCATCCTCACCAAGCTCGACGGCGATGCCCGCGGCGGGGCGGCGCTCTCGGTGACCCGGGCCACCGGCAAGCCGATCTACTTCGCCGGCGTGGGCGAGCGCCCGTCGGACCTCGAGGCGTTCCATCCCGACCGGATGGCGTCGCGGATCCTCGGCATGGGCGACGTCGTCTCCCTGGTGGAGAAGGCCCAGAAGGAGATGGACGAGACCGAGGCCCGGCAGCAGGCGGAGCGGATGCTGCAGGCTCAGTTCACCCTGGACGATTTCCTCATCCAGATCCGACAGGTGCGGAAGCTCGGTCCGCTGCAGGATCTGATCGGGATGCTCCCCGGCGGCGCCGAGCTGGCCGGCGCCGGGATCGACGAGCGGGAGGTGGCCCGGACCGAGGCCATCATCTCCTCGATGACGCGGCACGAGCGGGCCCGGCCGGACATCCTCAACGGCAGCCGGCGGTCCAGGATCGCCCGGGGGAGCGGGACCTCCGTCTCGAGCGTGAACGCCCTCCTGAAGCAGTTCGAGCAAGCCCGGAAGCTGATGAAGCAGCTCAGCGGTGGCGGACTGAAGGCATTGCGCGGTCTCGGCCTGCCCATCGATCCCCACGGACGGTAGCGGCGAGCTCCGGCCGGGCCGAGTATCATCCTTGTGCTCGAACCCCCGGACAACGACGAGGAGACACCACCGTGGTCAAGATCAGGCTGATGCGCATGGGCGCCAAGAAGCGGCCGTTCTTCCGTGTGGTCGTGGCGGACAGCCGCAGCCCGCGCGACGGCCGGTTCATCGAGAACATCGGGAAGTACCACCCCCTGGAGGAGCCCTCGCTCATCGAGATCGACGAAGAGCGGGCCCTGCACTGGCTCGGCACGGGGGCACAGCCGACGCAGCCGGTCCAGGTGCTGATGCAGAAGGTGGGCATCTGGGAGAAGTTCAAGCCCGAGGAGAAACCCCGGGTGCGCAAGCCGAAGGGGGCCCGTCCGTCGAAGAAGGCCGCGGCCAGCGCCGCCGAGGCCGCCGCTTCGCCTCCGCCCGAGGAGACCGCTCCGGCCGCCGAGGAGCCGGCTCCCACCCCCGAACCCGCCCCCGCGCCGGAGCCGCCCGAAGGCGCGCCGGCGCCCGAGGCCACGGAGAAACCCGCCCCCGAGGCTCCCACCGAGGAACCCGCGGAGGGTGAAGAGGAGCAGGCCGGCTCGTGAAGGAGCTGCTCGAGTACATCGCTCGTCACCTCGTCGAGGATCCCGACGCCGTCGAGGTCACCGACATCGAGGACGATCGTGGCGTCGTGCTCCAGCTGAAGGTGGCTCCCGACGACATGGGGAAGGTCATCGGCCGGAGCGGCCGAATGGCCAGGGCCATCAGGGCGCTGGTCCGCGCGGCCGGCTCTCGTCAGGACATGGCCACCAAGGTCGAGATCGTGGAGTGAACCCGGACGAGCTCCTCGCGGTGGGCCGCGTCAGCCGGGCCCACGGCGTGCGCGGGGAGGTGTCGGTCCTCCGCCTCACCGAGATCGAGGATCGGTTCGCTCCCGGGGCGATGGTCCTGCTCGGCCCCGACGGGTCGCGGCGTCTGACGGTTCGCTCGTCCCGATCCCACCACGGCCGCATCCTCGTGTCGTTCGAGGAGATCGACGACCGCACCGGCGCGGAGGCCCTTCGTGGCCAGCTGCTGCTCGTCGAGGCGGCGTCATCGCCGCCACCCCCCGAGGACGGCTTCTGGGTCCATCAGGTCGTCGGGCTCGACGCCGTCACCGAATCAGGCCGGCCCCTGGGGCCGATCCGCGAGGTGCTGCACGGCGAGGCCAACGACGTGTGGGTGGCGGAGCGGGACGGCCACGAGTCCCTGATCCCCGCCCTGCGGGACGTGGTGACCGCCGTCGACCTGACGGCGCGGCGCGTGACGGTCCGTGAGGTGCCCGGCCTGCTCGACGAGGAGATGTGATGCGCATCGACATCCTCACGATCTTTCCGGGCATCGTTCGTTCGCCGTTGGGGGAGAGCCTGCTCGGCAAGGCCATCGAGTCCGGCCAGCTCGACGTGCGGGTCAACGATATCCGCGAGCACGCCACGGACCGCCATCAGCAGGTCGACGACGAGCCGTACGGCGGCGGTCCGGGGATGGTGCTCATGGCCGAGCCCATCGTGAGGGCGGTGGAGTCCCTTGGGGAGCGCGGTCGGGTCGTTCTGCTGTCCCCCGCAGGGCGCCGGCTCGACCAGGCGCTGGTGCGCGAGCTCGCTGCCGAGCGGCACCTCGTCCTGATCTGCGGACGGTACGAGGGCGTCGACGAGCGCGTCGTCGAGGAGCTCGGCGCCGAGGAAATCTCGATCGGCGACTACGTCCTGTCGGGCGGCGAGATCCCCGCCCTGGTCGTGCTGGAGGCCGTGACCCGGCTGGTGCCGGGAGTGATCGGGCGGCAGGAGTCGCTGGAGCGGGAGTCGTTCGAGGCCGGGGTGCTGGACCATCCGCACTACACGCGACCACGCGAGTTCCGGGGACGGGTCGTGCCCGACGTCCTCGTCTCCGGCAACCACGCCGAGATCGAGGCGTGGCGCCGCGAC
>DASQUI010000035.1:0-3747 GCA_035641375.1 Actinomycetota bacterium | reverse complement strand
CCCCCGCCGGGATCATGAGCCAGACGTGCCGCGGTGGCTGCAGGGCTCCGACCAGCTCCTCGAGCGACGCCGCCGTCTCGGCGCCGTGGTCGGCGACGCGCTGTCGCGACGACTCGCGATGGGCGAAGCCAACGACCTCGTGCGCGTGCTCGACGAGCCGGATCGTCATGTTCCCACCCATGCGGCCCAGGCCGACCATTCCCAGCCTCATGGCGACACCCGAACCTCGCCGTTCTCCACCACGACCTCGTACGTCGCCACCGGCCGGGTGGCCGGCGGGTTGACGACCTCTCCGGTGCGGACGTCGAACTCACTCCCGTGGCAGGGGCAGACCACGTTGGTCCCCTCCAGGTCTCCGTCACCGAGACTGCATGCCTTGTGCGTGCACTCGTCGTCGATGGCGTGGAAGGCGCCGTCGACGTTGGCCACGGTGATGTCCTCCCCCCCGACCTGGAAGACGCGCATCGTTCCGGGCGGCAGCTCGTCGACCCGGCACACCGTCATGAACTCGCCCATCGTTCCCCCTTCGATCCGTCTGCTGGCGTCAAGCCTGCCACGTCACCAGGTCGTCGCGCCGGACCCGGGCCGCCCGGCGCCCCCGCTCGCGGAGCGCGGCCATATCACCGTCGGCCTGCGCCGCGATGAGCTCCCCGAACGTGAACGGGCGACCCGGCACCTTCCTGTCCTCGGTGGCCTCGTCCAGGACCTGGACGAACACACCGGTCGGAGGACCGCCTTTGTGGAGCTGCCCCGTGGAGTGGAGGTAACGGGGGCCGAAACCGAGCGTCGTGGCCACGCCGGTGGCCTTGGCGATGGCCCCCCGGGCCCGCTGCAGCTCCTCCCAGGCCTCCGCGGTGGGATCGACGAACGCCTGGATGGCAACGTAGTCGCCGGGATGAACGGTCTCCAGCAGCTCGTCGAGGCTGCCGCTCGGCGCGGCGCCACCGGACCCCCGCTCCAGCACGTCGGTGGTTCGATCCTTGGCCGCCTGGACGTCGGGCTGGTCGAACGGATGGATGTCCAGGACGTGCCCGGCCACCGCCGTGGCCAGCTCGAACAGGAAGAAGAGTGCCCCCAGCTCGGCGGAGCGCCGGTACGGGACCGTGACCGACGGCGTCTCCGATGGATCCTTTCCGATCCCCAGGAACAGCCGGTCGTCACCGAATCCGCCGGAGTCGGGCTCGGCGTGGACGGGGAGGATGCCGCGGCCGTCCTTTCCGGTGGACTCGGCGACGAGCTGCTCCAGCCATGCGCCCAGCGGCGCCGCCCCTGGATCGGCGCGGATGGTGAGCTTGTCCCGGCCGGCCAGCGCGGCCTCCCCCATGGCGGCTCCGAGCACGGCGGCCGGGTTCTCCTCTACGGGGACGCCGGGCCGGCACGCGCTCATCATCGAGGCTGCCTCGATCAGCAGCAGCTCCGGATCGACGCCGCACAGCGCCGCGGGCAGAAGCCCGAACACGGTGAGCGCCGAGAACCGCCCCCCGACGTCGGGCGGCGCCTCCACCACCGATCGGAAGCCGAGCCGCATGCCGTCGGTGGCCAGCGCCGAGCCGGGATCGGTGATGGCCACCACCCGGCCGGCATCACCGATCATCTCTGAGAAGTGGGCCAGGTGGGAGCGCGTCTCGATCGTCGTGCCCGACTTGCTCGACACGAGCAGCAGGGCGCGGTCCAGCCTTCCTTCGGTCCGGACGACGGCGTCGGGATGCGTGCTGTCCAGCACCTGCACGTCAAAGGCCGGCGAGGCGTGCGGATAGAAGGTGTGCCGGATCACCTCGGGAGCCAGGCTGGAGCCGCCCATCCCCAGGAGCAGGGTCCGGGTCAGCCCGGCGGCACGGACCTCCTCAACCAGCGTTCGCAGGCCGGGAAGCAGCTCCCGGGACCACTCCACCGCGTCGAGCCAGCCGAGACGATCAGTGATCTCGCGAGGATCGGGACGCCACACGGTGTGATCCCGATCCCAGATGCGGCGGACGACGTCGTCCGCGGCCATGCGAGCCAGTCGCTCCTGGACCGAGTGACGAAGTTCGCCCAGGTTCGTCCGGATCTCGACCGCGGCCATGCCCGGCCCATCCTACGGGTCGTGCGTTTTCCGCGGGCATTCAGGGAGGGAAATCGGGGGATGCGGCGAATACGAAGGGTGCGGCATGCACCAGCCCCTCGACGGGGCCGCAGGCGCCGTGAGGACGCCCTCCTCACGGCGCCACCCCCTTTTTCGGCATACTCGAGGTCGTGAGCAAAGACCGCGCCCCCCGGATGCGCGACGTGCCGGCCCCCCGTGAGAACCCCAGCGTGGCCGGGCCATTGATGCGGTGGGTGTTCGCCTGGCCCTACCGGTTCGTGCTGGCGCTCCTGTACCGAGCCCGGTTCCGGGCCTGGCACCTCACGCTGTTGTCGCTTGCGGCGAACGGCGTGGTCGGCATCCTCCTGCTGACCCACCGGCGCCTCCTGCCCGGCCTGCTCCTGCTACCCGCCGGGCTGCTCGACATCTTCGACGGTGGCGTGGCCCGCCTCCGGGGCGAGGAGAGCCGCCGCGGCGCACTTCTGGACGCATCGATGGATCGGGCCGCCGACGGGATCGTGCTCGGCTGCCTGTTCTTCTCGCTGGCCAGCCTGGGAGCGACGGTGGATGCACTGCTGGCGCTCTCGGCCATGGTCGTCTCGCTGCTGGTCAGCCACCTCCGTGCAGAAGGTGAGGCCATGGGGTTGGAGATGACCGAAGGGACGTTCCAGCGGCTGGAGCGATACCTGGCCCTCATCATCGGGTTGACCGTCCCCTTCGCCCTGCGCCCGGCCCTGGTCCTGCTGACCGCGCTCGGCGCGGTGACCGCGGTGCAGCGCCTGGTCACCGGGTGGCGCCGGCTGGCCGCCTAAGGGCCGGACGGCCGGCGGGTACACTGGTCGCATTCCGAGGGAGAGGGTGTCATGAGGCTTGCGGACCGGATGCATCGGCTCGGCACGGAGTCGGCGTTCGAGGTGCTCAAACGGGCCGGCGAGCTCGAGGCCATGGGACGCAAGGTCATCCACCTCGAGATCGGCGAGCCGGACTTCGACACCCCCGCCCACATCACCGAGGCGGCCAAACGCGCCCTCGACGACGGGCACACCGGCTACGTGCCGGCGCCGGGCCTCCCCGAGGTGCGCCAGGCCGTAGCCGACTTCTTCGCCAAGACCCGCGGCGTGGACCTGCCGGCTTCCCGGATGATCGTGACCCCCGGCTCCAAGCCGGTGATGTTCTACGCCGTCGTCTCGACGTGCCAGGCGGGAGACGAGGTCATCTACCCAGACCCGGGCTTCCCCATGTACGAGTCGCTGACCCTGTTCACGGGGGCGACGCCTGTCCCCATCCCCCTGCGCGAGGAGCAGCGGTTCCGCATGGATCCCGAGGAGGTGGCGGCCAAGGTCACCGACCGGACCCGGCTCATCATCCTCAACAGCCCCCACAACCCATGCGGAAGCGCCATGACGCGACGGGATCTCGAGGGGATCGCTGCGGCCATCGAAGGGCGAGACTGCTACGTCCTCTCCGACGAGGTCTACTGGGCGATGCACTACGAGGAGGAGCATGCCAGCATCGCTCAGCTCGACGGCATGGCCGATCGCACCATCCTTCTCGACGGGTGCTCGAAGACCTTCGCCATGACCGGCTGGCGGCTGGGGTTCGCCGCCTTCCCCGAGCCGATGGTCGAGGCGGTCACCAAGCTGCTCATCAACTCGGTGTCGTGCACCGCGAACTTCACCCAGCGC
>DASQUI010000034.1:0-12034 GCA_035641375.1 Actinomycetota bacterium | reverse complement strand
GCCCTCGACTGGGGGAGGGCCGCCGATCTCCTCCTGGACCGCGCCTCGGCCCTCACCGACGAGGACTGGTCGGGGCGGGTCGTGTCGTGGCTGGCCGGGGACATCAAGGTCGGCTACCTGGTCCAGTCCCGGGTCTCCGAGTGGTGGGTCCACGGCGAGGACCTCCGCGCCGGCGGCCAGCTGCCGCCGCGGCTCGAGCACCCACCGATCTTCGTCACCTGCGATCTGGCCGTTCGCATGATCCCCTACGCGCTGGACGTGGCCGGCCGCCGGGCTCCCGGCACCAGCGTCGGCATCGAGCTGGAGGCCGTGGGCGGCGGCACATGGCACCAGGGCACCGGACGCGGCGAGACCCCGCCCCAGGACAAGGCGCCCGATGCGTGGATCACCGGACGGGCCCACGCCTTCGCCCTCGTCGCCGCGAACCGGGCCGACGTCGACGTCTGCCTCTACGACGGGCTACTGAACATCGGCGGGGATCGCGATCTCGCCCAGGCGATCCTCCGCAACCTGCGCGTGTACGCCTAGCGGCGCTCCATGCGGGCCAGCCCCTCTGTGGGGACCAGCGCCTTGTCGACCCGGGTGGTGCGCCGCTCGTCGACCTGCTTGAACCCGAGCCGCTCGTACAGCCGGCGGGCCGCTTCGTCCTCGACGGCGACGTCCAGGGCCACCCCCAGCCCCAGCTGCTCGGCCCCGGCCATGACCCGCTCCAGCAGCGCGGTGCCGAACCCCCGACCCCGGTGCTCGGGGGGGACGGCCAGGGCGCTGACGAACAGCGTCTCCCGGTGGACGGGGGCGATCAGCGAGTTGAGGATCCGGCCCCGCCTGGCCAGGTCGGCGGCGTGGCGAGCACCGACGGCCCGGGCCAGGGTCACGCCCGTCCCCAGGGCCAGCGATCCGTATCGCCGTCCCGGGAACGCGGTGACCAGCCCGGCCATGACCCCGCCGTGATCGATGGCCAGGGCCCACCGGTGCCCCCACACGGTCCGATCGGAGCGGAACGCCGCCTCGGCGGCGCGACGGGCGGTGAGGCGGTCGCCCAGGACGGCCTCCAGCGACGGCGCGGCCAGGAGCACGAGCGAGGCCCCCGAGTAGGCGCCGGCGGCGGTCGGTCGGCGCAGCCGCACGGCTAGTGGGGCGCGGACCCCGTCGCCGAGCCGGCGGCGTCGTCCAGGGCCTGCTGGAACGTGTCCCACGGCAGGACGGCGCACTTGATGCGGACCGGGTACCTGACCACGCCCTTGAGCGCGATCAGGTCGCCGAGCTCGTCCTCGTCGGGATCGGTGGTGCCCTCCATCATGGAGCGGAACTCGGTGGTCAGGCCGGCCGCCTCGTCGAGGTTCTTCCCGGCCACGGCCTCGGTCAGCATCGACGCCGACGCCTGCGAGATGGAGCACCCCTGGCCCTGGAACGTCACCTCGGCAACGGTGTCGTCGTCGAGACGGGCGTGGATGGTGACCTCGTCCCCGCACAGGGGGTTGTTCCGCTGGCACGAGATCGTGGCCCCGTCGAGGCCCCGCTTGTTCCGGGGCGTCTTGTAGTGGTCGAGGATGACTTCCTTGTACAGCTCGTCCACGGCCACTACGCGAACACCCCCTCGGCCCGCTCCAGCGCCTCCGTCAGCGCGTCGATGTCCTCGCGCACGTTATACACGTAGAACGAGGCTCGCGCCGTGGCCGGCACCCCGAGCCTGCGCATCAAGATCTGGGCGCAGTGGTGCCCCGCCCGGATGGCCACCCCCTCCCGGTCCAGAAGCGTGGCCAGGTCGTGCGGATGGACCTCCTTCAGCCAGAACGAAACCGCCCCGCCACGGGCGTCGATGTCGCGCGGGCCGAAGATGCGTGCCCCCGCTCCCTCCAATCGCTCCATGGCGTAGGCGGTGAGCTCCCGCTCGTGGGCGCGCACCTCGTCCATCTCGATCTCGTTCAGGTAGTCGACGGCCGCGCCGAGGCCTACGGCCTGGGCGATGGGCGGTGTTCCGGCCTCGAACTTGTACGGCGGCGGCTTGTACGTGGCGTGTCCCGGGAAGACCTCCATGATCATCTCTCCGCCGCCGTGGTAGGGCTGCATCTCCTCGAGGAGCTCTCGCTTCCCGTACAGGCCACCGGAGCCGGTCGGTCCCAGCATCTTGTGCCCGGAGAAGGTCAGGAAGTCCGCGTCGAGGGCGACCACGTCGACCGGGAGGTGCGACACCATCTGCGCCCCGTCCACCAGCACGCGAGCGCCGGCGGCGTGGGCCAGGTCGGCGATCTCTCGAACCGGCGTGATCGTGCCCAGCACGTTCGACTGGCCGGTGACGGCGACGAGCTTGGTGCGCTCGGTGAGCAGCGACCGCAGGGCGTCGAGATCGAACAGTCCGTCGTCGGTGATGGGCACGTACCGGAGGACGGCCCCCGTGTCCCGGGCCACCAGCTGCCACGGCACGATGTTGGAGTGGTGCTCCATCTCGGTGAGGAGGATCTCGTCGCCCTCGCCGAGGGTGGCCCGCCCCCACGCATGGGCGACCAGGTTGATCGACTCTGTGGTCCCCCGCGTGAACACGACGGTGGCGGGGTCGGGAGCCCCGATGAACGCGGCGACCTTGGCCCGGGCCCCCTCGTACGCCTCGGTGGCCTCCTCGGCCAGGGCGTAGATGCCGCGGTGGACGTTGGCGTTGTGCTCCTCGTAGAACCGCGTGAGGGCGTCGAGGACCGGGCGGGGCTTCTGCGACGTCGCCGCCGAATCGAGGTAGACGAGCGGGTGCCCGTTGAACGTGCGCTCCAGGACGGGGAAGTCCTTCCGGATCGTGTGTGCGTCCATCGCCATCATGCTACGCCTTGGTCGGCGCCTCCTCTGCTTCGTCCCCGGCCTCGGTGATGCCGAGCTCGGCCCGCAGCCCCTCGTACCCCTTCTCCTCGAGCTCCTTGGCCAGCTCGGCGCCGCCGGACTTGACGACTCGCCCACCCATGAGCACGTGAACGTGGTCGGGGGTGATGTAGTTGAGGATCCGCTGGTAGTGGGTGATCAGCAGGACCCCCAGGTCCGGGCCGATGAGCTGGTCGATGCCGGTGGCCACGGCCTTCAGCGCGTCGATGTCCAGGCCCGAATCGGTCTCGTCGAGGATGGCCAGCTGAGGCTCCAGCACGGCGAGCTGCAGCGTCTCCATCCGCTTCTTCTCTCCGCCGGAGAACCCCTGGTTCACGTACCGGCGAACCATGTCGTCGTCCACGCCGACCACCGCCATCTTCTCCTTCAGCCGCTTGCGGAACGCCAGTGCGGACAGCTGCTCCTCGCGCGAGGCGTTGTAGGCGGAGCGGAGGAAGTTCACCATCGACACGCCGGGTACCTCGACGGGGTACTGGAACGCCAGGAACAGGCCCTTCTTGGCCCGCAGGTCGGGAAGGAGCTTGAGGATCGACTCCCCCTCGTACCGGACGTCGCCCTTGGTCACGACGTAGCCGGGGCGCCCCATGATGACGTTGGCCAGCGTCGACTTCCCGGATCCGTTCGGCCCCATCAGCGCGTGCACCTCGCCCTGCCGCACGGTCAGCGTGACGCCGCGGAGGATCTCCTTGCCCTCCACCGTTGCGTACAGGTCGTCGATCTCCAGCAGTCCGCGATCGCTCATAGCTCCACCTTGATCTCGTCGTCTTCGATCTTCACCGTGTAGCTCGGCACGGGCACGGTGGCCGGCAGGCTCTCCGGCTCCCCCGTGTCGACGTGGAACACGGAGCCGTGCCGCGGGCATTCGATGGTGCGCTCCTCGACGTCCACGTCTCCCTCGTGCAGGAACGCCTCGGCGTGGGAGCACACGTTGCCGATCGCCCGGAAGTCGCTGTCGCCCAAGTTGATCACGGCGATCTGGCGGCCGTTCACGTCGAACCGCCGAACTTCGCCCTCCGGCACGTCGTCGACCTTCCCCACGGTCACCAGCTCCATCTCTTCACTTCCGCAGCTCCTCCTGGATGTCCTGCTCGATGCCGGTCCGGACCTCCTCCAGGGCCACGCGGTCCAGGACCTCCTGGAAGAATCCCGTCACGATCAGCCGCTCGGCCTCGTCGGCCGGGATGCCCCGCGTCTGGAGGTAGAACACCTCGTTCTCGTCGACGGGTCCGACGCTGGCCGCGTGGCCGCACCGGACGTCGTTGGCCTCGATTTCGAGGTTGGGGATCGAGTCGGCCTTGGCCTCGTCGGACAGCACGATGTTGCGGTTCGTCTGGAAGGCGTCGGTCTTCTGCGCGCCGGGGCGCACCAGCACCCAGCCCGAGTACACGGCCCGCGATCGGTCGCGCAGTGCGCCCTTCGACAGCAGCTGGCTGGTGCAGTTCGGGGCGGCGTGGTCCTGAAGCGACCGGAAGTCAAAGTGCTGATCGCCGTCGGCGAAGTACACGCCGAGCATCTCGCTGTACCCGCCGGGGGCGGCCAGGACGCTCTCCACCTCAGTCCGCGACAGGAGGCCACCGAACGAGACCGTCAGGGTGCGGACCTGGGCGTCGCGGTCGAGCTGGGCCCGCTGGACGGCGACGTGGCGCACGCCGTCGCCCCAGTCCTGGAGCGACACGTAGCGGACCCGGGCGTTGGGTCCGGCGTGGATCTCGGTGACGGCGTTGGAGAGGGCATCGGTCAGGTCGGGTGAGACGAACCGCTCGATCAGCGTCACCTCGGCGTCCTCCTCGACCACGACCACGGTGTGCGGGAAGACGGCGGCGCCGTCGGCGTCGAGGTAGGTGACCGCCTGCAGCGGGAGCTCCACGGTCGCGCCGGCGGGGACGTGGAGGAAGACGCCGCCGGTGCGATAGGCGGCGTGGTGGGCGGTGAACCGGGTCCGCTCCACGGGGACCAGGGCGTGCAGCCGCTTCTCCAGGAGGTCGGAGTGCTCGGCCACGGCCTGGTCGAGGCCGGTGAAGATGACGCCGCGCTTGGCTTCCTCGGGCGCGAGGTGGGAGGTGGCCGTCTCCGAGTTGTGCTGGAACAGGAGGCCGGATCGGTCACCGACCTCGCCGGCCGCGGCCAGGAGCCCCTCGTCGACGTCGTCGAGGGTGGCCGCGGTCCGTCCGGAGGCGAAGGGCTGGTAGGAGGCGAGGTCCAGGCCGGAGACGTCCGTGTACCGCCACTCCTCGGTCTCCTGGGAGGGCATGGGCAGGGCCTGGAAGGCGGCCAGCGCCTCGGTCCGAAGGGCCCGGGCGAAGGACGGCTCCCCTGCCGGCTGCGGCAGCTCAAGCTGCGTCTCTGTCGTGGCGTCGGCCATCGCTTCTCAGTGTAAGCGGCGGCCGCTCGTAAAGTCCACCATGGAGGTCGGATTTAGATGTGAGGGCTGCCGTGCCGCTAGGAGCGGGCCCCGGAGACGATCTGGAGGACCTCGGCCCCGTAGCGCTCGAGCTTGGCCGGACCGATGCCGGAGATCCTTCCCAGCTCCGGGAACGTGCGGGGGTCGCTGGCCGCGATCTGGGCCAGGGTCGAGTCATGGAAGACGACGTAGGCGGGGACGCCGTCGCGCTTGGCCCGCTCCAGGCGCCACTTCCGCAGGGCCCCGAACACGGGATCTTCCGTGGAGCACGCGTGGGGCCATCCCTCGACGGTCGCCCCGCAATCGGGGCACGGCCGTCCCAGCCGGAGGCGTCGCACCGGAGGCCCCACGGGCTTCCCGGCCGGCGCCGGGATGGGGGCGCGGGGATCGAGCTCGTTCACGAACGGGCTCCGGCCGGCTCGTGGATCCGTCGGCCACGTCAGGAACAGGAACCGCTTGGCTCGCGTGATGCCGACGTACAGCAGCCGCCGCTCCTCCTCGACCGGCGCCTTGCTGCGTCCGGCGCGGAACGGGAGCTCGCCGTCGATGAGGCGCGGCAGGAAGACGGCGTCGAACTCCAGGCCCTTGGCCCGGTGGTAGGTCATCAGGTTGACGCCTCGACCCGACCGCTCCACCGAGAACCGCCGGGTGAGCTCGTCCAGGAACTCCCCGGAGTCCGCGTCGGGGCGTGCGTCCGTGAACTCGTTGGCGAGCGCCCGCAGCCGCGACAGGTCCGACTGCCGCGTCGTCTCCTCCTCCGAGTCCGGCTGCGCCTCGCGGTCGAACCCCAGCTCGGCGGTGATCGTGTCGACCTCGTGCGCGACGGGCCCTCCCGCGCTCCCCCGCCGGAGCCGTGCCAGGACCGCCCGCGGGCCGGGCCGCCGCAGGAACGCGCCGTCGCGGACCTGGAAGGCAATCCCCGCCTCGGCCAGGGCCTCCTCGAACCGCTCCGAGCGCGCGTTGATCCGGTACAGGACGGCCATCTCCTCGAACGCAACGCGTTCCTCGTCGTGCAGCCGCCGTATCTCGTCGACGACGAAGCTCGCCTCGGCCGGCTCGTTCTGGAGGGCTCGGGATACCGGTGAAGGACCGGACGGTCGCGTCGCTCGCAGCTCCTTGCGGAACCCACCGAGCCGATCGGTCAGCCGGTTGGCCACCGCGAGCACCTCCGGCGTCGACCGGTAGCTCTCCTCCAGCCGCACGATCCGCGCGGAGGGGAAGCGGTCCTGAAAGGTGAGGAGATGTTCGGGTGTGGCCCCGGTGAAGCCGTAGATCGTCTGATAGTCGTCGCCGACGACGCACAGCTCGTCGCGCCCCGCCAGCCACCGGTCGAGGAGCGACTGCTGCAGCGGGTTGACGTCCTGGTACTCGTCGACGGTGAACGCGTGGAAGCGGTCACGGATGTCGCTCGCGGCGGCCTCGTGCTCGTCGAGGAGACGTACGGCGAGGCCGAGCATGTCCTCGAAGTCCAGCCTGTCCGTGGCCCGCTTCCGCCGCTCGTACCCGGCGAAGACGCGCTCCATCAGGTTCGCCGGGATGGGCGGGGTGTGTCCGGTGGCATCCAGCTCGTCGACGTAGCCCTCCGGCGCCACCATCCGGTTCTTGGCCCACTCGATCTCGGTGGCCAGGTCGCGGCGAGGGATGAACTTGTGCGGGACGGGGAGCGCATTGGCGAGGGAGGCGATCAGCGGCGCCTTCGAGTCGAGGATCTCCCCCACCGGCGTGCCGGTGTGCCGCTCCCACAGGCGTGACAGCTGCGAGAGAGCCGCCGCGTGGAACGTGCGCGCCTCGACGCCCTCCACACCGAGCCGGGCCAGCCGGGCCTTCAGCTCGCCCGCCGCCTTCTCGGTGAAGGTCACGGCCAGGATCTGCGAGGGGCGGAACGACCCACCGGCCACCTGGCAGGCGATGCGGTGGGTGATGGTGGTGGTCTTACCGGTGCCGGCGCCGGCCAGGATGGCCACGGGTCCGTTGACGGCGGTGGCCGCCTCGCGCTGCGCGGGATTCAGTTCGGCCACGATCCTGTCGAGGGACGCGCTCACATCGTCAATGCTACCGGGGGGCTACGACGCTACCTCTCATGTGAGCCCCGGCGCATACGCGAGCTGCCGCGGACACGAGATGTAGCCAGGCCTCGTAGCGGTCAAGCCTCGCCGAGCGTCGGCTGGGAAGCGTCGTAGACGGGCCAGCCGTCCTCCACGCGAGCGATCTCCCGCAGGGTGTGCTCGCGGAGCGAGCCGTCGGGCATGACGTGGACCGCGCGATGGCCCTGGGCGAGCGCCGTGTCGGCGATCAGGCCACGGTGACAGCGCCACCACACCGCCTCGGCGCACATGACCGCGGTCGGGACGGAGGCGGCCAGGTAGAGGACCCGCTCCAGCGCGGCCCGGAAATCCGGAGTCTCCATGTGATCCCCGTAGCCTCGGAACGAGCCATTGCGGAGCGCGGTGTGGCGCGAGTCCGTCCGAGGCTTCCGGAATCCGCCGAGATCGGCGCCCTCCCACGTGTAGCCGATGCCGGCCTCCGCCAGCGAACCAGCTAGAGCCTCGCGCTGGAAGTGCGGATGCCTCCGGGAGCCAGGCGCGACCCGCACATCGACGACGTGCTCGACGCCACCCTTCCGCAGCAGGGCCACGAACTCCTCGATCGCGTGCGTGCTGTGCCCGACCGTATACAGGACCGCCATTTGGAGCACGCTACGCCGTGCCGACAGTTGTCGGTATCTACTGACGCTCCGGCGCCCCCAACGCAACGGCCAGACACCAACTCGACCGTGACCGTTTGGCGGGGAGAGAAACACCTACAAGTGGCGCCACGGCCCGCTCGGGCTCAGCGGGAGGATCTTCGGTCCGGACGGCGCAACCGCCGATCTGGCCGGCGTGGTCCAAGTCGTGGAGGAATCCGCCATCCGGGGGCGGAAGGATACCCGGTTGGGGGATGTCGTGGCGACCACCGAGGAGTCATGATACCGAACATATGTTCGGGAGTGACGGATGAGTGAGTTGCGTTCGGCCCTGGATTGCTACCGCGCCGAGGTCCTGGCCGAGCTCCCCGATGCTCGCGTGGAGGAGGACTTCGCCGAGCTCCACCGAGTCGTCGAGCTGGCCGAGATGGAGCGGCTGCGACGGCTGCGGGAGCTGGAGCGGCGGCAGGTCTACGCCAGGGACGGCCACCTGTCCGTGGCAGCCTGGCTGGCCGACAAGCACCGGGTGGCGTGGGGCGTGGCCAAGGCCGATGTGAAGCTGGCCGGGGCGCTCGAGGAGATGCCGCTGACCGCGCGGGCTGTGGGCCAGGGAGACCTGTCGGTGTCCGCAGCCAGGGTCCTGGTCCGGGCCCGCGACGCCGACACGGAGGCGTTCGCCGGTGCCGAGGAGGCTCTGGTCGAGGCGGCGCGCATCCATTCCATGAACGACCTGAAGAAGATCGCCGCCTACTGGCAACAACGTGTCGAGCGCGAGGCCGGCATGGAGGGCGAGGAGAAGCTTCGGGAGCAGCGCAGGCTGCACGCCTCGGTGACGTTCCTGGGGATGGTGCGCATCGACGCATGGCTGGATCCGGAGACCGGGGAGACGGTACTGACCGCGCTCGACGCGGTGATGGATGCCGAAGCCCGCTCCGGTGAAGACGATGACCGGACGCCGGCCCAGCGGCGCGCCGACGCGCTGCGGGAAGTGTGCAACGGATTCCTGGATCGGGCGGACCGCCCGCAAGTGGCAGGCGAGCGCCCCCACGTGACGGTAACCGTGGATGCGGCCGCGCTGCCGGCCGGCGAGGCGGTCTGGGATGCAGCCGGCCGCACGGCCGGCGCTGACGTGGTCGGGATACCGACCACCGAACTGGACCACACCGGTCCGGTTCAGCCCCGGGTGGGACGTCGGATGGCCTGCGACGCCTCGATCCGCCGGGTGGTACTGGCCGGGCCGTCGGAGCCGCTGGACGTGGGACGGAAGACACCGGTGGTGCCCCCGGGGATGCGCCGGGCGGTGGTGGTTCGAGATGGCCAGTGCCGCTTCCCAGGCTGCGACCGCCCGCACACCTGGTGTGAAGCCCACCATGTGGTCCACTGGGCCGACGGCGGGCCGACCGCGCTCCCCAACCTCATCCTGCTGTGCCGCCGGCACCACCGGATGGTGCACGAGCCCGGCGGGTTCACGCTGGGGTTGGAGGACGGGAGGCCGGTGTTCCGGCGGCCGGATGGTTCGATGCTGGAGGACCGAGCGCCGCCGAAGCCTAGCCGACGGCGCCTTCCATGTTGAGCTCGATCAGCCGGTTCAGCTCCACCGCGTACTCCATGGGGAGCTCCTTGGTGATGGGCTCGATGAAGCCGTTGACGATCATGGCCATTGCGTCGGCCTCGGACATGCCCCGGCTCATCAGGTAGAAGAGCTGGTCCTCGCCGACCTTGGACACGGTGGCCTCGTGGCCGAGCGCAGCGGTCTCCTCCTCGACCTCGATGTACGGGTACGTGTCGGAGCGCGAGTCCTCGTCGAGGATCAGCGCGTCGCAGCGAACGTTGGACTTGGCGTGGTGGGCCTCCGGCTCAACGCGGACCAGGCCGCGGTAGCCGGTCCGGCCGCCGCCCTTGGACACGGACTTCGAGGTGATGATTGAGGTGGTGTCGGGAGCGACGTGGATGGCCTTCCCTCCGGCGTCGGTGTGCATCCCCGGGCCGGCGTAAGCCACCGAGAGCACCTCGCCGCGGGCGCCCCGGCCCAGCAGGTAGATCGACGGGTACTTCATCGTCACCTTAGAGCCGATGTTGCCGTCGATCCACTCCACGACGGCATCCTCGTGGGCGGCGGCGCGCTTGGTGACGAGGTTGTAGACGTTGGTCGACCAGTTCTGGATGGTGGTGTAGCGGACCCGCGAGCCCTTCTTGGCCACGATCTCCACCACGGCCGAGTGCAGGGAGTCGGTCGTGTAGATCGGCGCCGAGCACCCCTCGACGTAGTGCACGTACGCACCCTCATCGGCGATGATCAGCGTTCGCTCGAACTGCCCCATGTTCTCGGCGTTGATGCGGAAGTACGCCTGCAGCGGGATGTCGACGTGGACGCCCGGGGGCACGTAGATGAAGGACCCACCGGACCACACCGCCGAGTTCAGGGCGGCGAACTTGTTGTCGTTAGGCGGGACGAGCTTGCCGAAGTACTCCTTGACCAGCTCGGGGTGCTCGCGCAGCCCGGAGTCCATGTCGGTGAAGATCACGCCGAGCTTGTCGAGCTCGTCCTTGATCTTGTGGTACACGACCTCGGACTCGTACTGGGCGCTGACGCCACCCAGGAACTTCTTCTCGGCCTCGGGGATGCCCAGCTTGTCCCAGGTACTCTTGATGTCCTGAGGAAGGTCCTCCCACTCCTTGGCCTGCTTCTCCGTGGAGCGGATGAAGTAGTAGATGTTGTTGAAGTCGATATCTGAGAGATCGGCCCCCCACCACGGCATGGGCCGCTTCTCGAAGTACTTCAGGGCCTTGAGCCGGAACTTCCGCATCCACTCCGGCTCCGACTTCATGAACGAGATCTCCTCGACCACCTCCGGGCTGAGCCCCCTCTTGGGCTCGAACACGTGGTGGGCAGGGTCGGCCCACCCGAAGCGGTAGCCTTGGGTGAGGTCCTGAAGCTGCTCGTCTTGGGTCTTCGCCATCGCACACCCAGTCTATCCACCGGGCCCCGAAATATCTACTCCGGAGGTCGGATTTCTCCCTCCGGCCGCACCCATGGGACGAACCGCCGGTGCACGAACGGCTCCCGGTAGTGCGGCTCCCACACGTCGTAGAGGGCCTCGTGGTCCGGGTGGTGCTCCCACGCCCGGACCTGCTCGACGTCGTCCCACTCACTGACCACGATCCACACTCGAGGATCGGCCGGATCCTGCCCCACCTCGGCCCACCGGTAGCCGGGCTGCTCGGCGGCCAGCTTGCGCATCGAGGCGACGTCCGAGGCGAACGCATCGAGGTCGGCCTGATCCGACAGGCGGAACCGGAGATAGGACAGGATGGCCACGCGGGTCAGAACATCCCCAGGGCGGCCTTGGCCTCCTCGGACATCTTCTCCGGCGTCCACGCCGGGCTGAACACCATCTCGGCCTCGAAGCCGTCGATCCCCTCAACGCGATCGACGAGCTGGGACATCTGCGACTCGATGAGCGGACCGATCGGGCACCCCATCGTGGTCAGGGTGTACGTCACGCGGGCCGTGCCGTCCTCGATGCTCAGGTCGTAGACGAGGCCGAGGTCGACGATGTTGATGCCGAGCTCGGGGTCGACCACGTGGGTCAGCGCCTCCACGACCTCACGGCGGACGTCCTCGGTGCCGCCCTCGCCGGGCAGGGTTGTTACGCCAGATGCGAAATCGCTGTCGGTTTCTTCCATCGTGCCCCTCCAGGGACTATCCTACCCTCGCCGGGCCGAGAGTCCGGCGGGGGTACTGTGCATGCGCGTCCTGATCGTTGACGACCATCCCGTGACCAGAGACGGCCTCCGCGCCGCCCTCGGGACCGCCGAGGACGTGGAGGTCGTGGGCGAGGCCGCCTCCGGTGAGGAGGCCGTGACCGCGGTGGGCCAGCTCACGCCCGACGTGGTGTTCATGGACGTCCGCATGCCGGGGATGAACGGCATCGAGGCGACGCGTGCCATCCGCCAGGATCATCCCGAGACGCGGGTCGTGCTGTTCACCGTCGACGAGTCACGGGCCTCGATCGCGGAGGCCATCCAGGCCGGTGTCTCCGGGTACCTGCTGAAAGACGTCGGCGTCGACGAGCTCGTCAACG
>DASQUI010000033.1:0-2500 GCA_035641375.1 Actinomycetota bacterium | reverse complement strand
GGAGCACGACGTCACCTCCCGCCGTTCCCTCCAGGACGTCCGCCCGGTTCTCGACCGCGCCGTGGTGTTCGTGATCGAACCGTTCAACGTGCCGTGGTTCGAAGAGGCCGTGGGGGTGGGGCGCACCATCACCGAGGGTGTCGTGGCTATCGGGGGGCGCGCCGGCGAGCTCGCCGCCGTCCCCGCGGCGTTCCGTCCGGCGCCCGGACCCACCGGCGTCCCGCTGCTCGTGGTGCCACTGCTCCTGGCCCTCCTGGTTCTGGGTGGCGGGTGGGCGCGATGGATCCTTCCCGGCACCAGCCCGCTCGCGGTCCTGCTGGCGGCCCCGTCAGTGGGGCTGGCCGCCACGATCGTCGGGGGCGTCGCCGCGGACATGCTCGGCCTGGCGCTCTCCTCGTGGGCCGGCGTCGCCGTCGTCGCCGCCCTCGGAGCGGCCGGGTACGTCCTTGCTCTCCGACGGCGCTGAACGCAACGCCCGGCCCTCGGCCTCCGTGAGGCCACGCTTCAACCGGAGCAGGACGAGCACCAGGATGAGCAGGAGGGTCGGAGCCACGCCGTAGTGGACGATGGGCACCGTCGCATCCCACAGCGACGGCGCCACCCCCCGCTCCGCCACGGCCATCGTCGCCGACAGCAACACGCAGACGGCGATGGCCGAACGCCGGCCGACATCGGGCAGCGTCCATGCCAGCGGAACCAGGAGCAGGACGTACCACGGGTTGAGGAGCGGCGCCGTCAACAGCGTGAGCAGCGCGGCCCACCCGAGCAGGGTTGGCGTCGATGCATCGCGATCGGCGCTCCACCGGCGGAACAGCATCACCATGCCCCACGGGAGCGCCGCCGCCACCACCACCTTGGCACCGGTAGCGAGCGACGGCCCCACCGTCGCGCCGATCCGAGCAAGGAGACGGGCCGGAGCCGCCCATCCCTGGACGGCTGCGAGCCGGGCCAGGCCGAGCGTGGGGTTCTCGGCCTGGAGGAACGGCACCGCGACGATCAGCGCGACGGCGGCCGCGGCCCCCGCATGGAGCGCGAACGTGCCAAGGCGCTGGCGGCTCGGGCGGCGCAGGACGATCGCCACGATGCCCACGACCAGCAGCACCGCGGCCGGCGCCTTGATCAGCGCGGCGATCGTCAGGGCCACCGTGGCGGCAACGTCCAGCCTTCGCTGTAGCAGCAGCACCGCGCCGGCCACGATCGCGGCGACCAGCGCGTCGTTGTGGGCGCCCCCCACGGCGTGGAACAGGACGACGGGGTTCCAGCCGATCATCATCGCCGCGAAGGCGACCCGATCCGAACCTCCGCGCCGGGCCGCCGCCATCACCAGGAGCATCGCGGCCATCGAGGCCACCGCTGCCAGGACGCGGAACGCCGCGACCTCGGCCGCGGGAGATCCGGCCACGGACGTGACCGCGGCGGCCAGCCGCACGAACACCGGCCCGTAGAGGGAGGAGGTGCCGACCCATTCCGAGGACGCCACCGGAAGGAAAGGATCGCCGGGAACGTCGAGCGGCCTGGCAACGTACGGGTTCAGGTCGTACTCGGAGACGAGACGCCCGTAGAGGGCGTAGCTATATGCGTCGCGAGAGAGCAGGAGCGGCACCAGCAGCACGAGGACGTGGAGCAGTACGGCAACGACGACCACGGCCCGGACCGAGACGCTACCGGACCACGCCCGGGAGAGGGCCAGCGAGAAAACGATCGTGGCGGCGATCAACGCCGCCCACCCGAAGAGCCCCAGGGCCTCCGGGGTCAGGGCATCGAGCCCGAGGCCCCGGACCAGCGCGGTCAGCGGCCCGCTCGGTCCGGCACCGGGGAGGGCCGGTGCCGCCATGGGCGAGCCGGGAGTGGCCGCAGCCAGCCCAACGGCGGCGAAGCTGAGAAGGACGGCCGGGATGACGAACCGGGACGAGCGAGAGGCCCCGGGCATGCGGGGATGCTACCGCGTCGCCTTTCCTCCACGTCGGCCCCGGCGGAGGAACCCCTGGCACGTCGTCGAACTTCGAGCTGGTGGGCCACAACCCGTTGTTCGGCCGAGGGCTGAATGCCGCCCCAGCCCTCTTCGGAGACTTCATCTACGTGGGGAACCGGACCGACGGCTCCAACCGCTGCGGCGACGGTGACCCCCGCCGGACCGAGCTCGGTCTCCATGCGTGTCCTCACATCAACCCAGGGATCCTAGTGGTGCGCCGCATCACCGGTTGCTAGATCCCTTTCGCAGAAAGGAGGGTTTGGGAGAGATACCCCTGGGTCAGGCGGCCTACCTGGCGGCGAAAGCCAAAGGGGACAATCGCATGCCGTCAAAGCAGGAGCGGAACCGAAGATGTGTAGGGCCGCGTCCTGCAAGACCCGCGTGATATGGCGAAGCCCATACTCGTTGAACCTCAGTCTCCAGCGATGCAACTGCCTCATCCCCCGACGCACCACGCCTGAGAAGCGGGGCCGCCGAGATACGGCGACGTTCAGTAGGTCGCCGGACTGGACGGTTTTGAAGATGCCG
>DASQUI010000032.1:0-7571 GCA_035641375.1 Actinomycetota bacterium | reverse complement strand
TCCACCGCACGCACCCATCGCTGGCCCCACGGGCCCGCCTCCACCCCCATGCCGAGATACACCTGGCATGCCGTCGTGGCGCACAGGTCGTAGCCGAGGGCCCGCCCCTCCGACGAACCCAGCCGGAGGCGGCTCATGGCGTAGGTCCTGGCCGCCACGACCTGGGCCTTCAGCGCCTCCACCGGCCAGCGCCGGGGGACCTCGGCGATGCCCTTCAGGTAGTCCTCGAACGGCACCTCGCCGATGACGAACAGCCCGTCGGCGGCCGTCCCGACCTCGACCGTTCCCCGGAACCGGGCGTGGAGGAGGGGCTGCTCGTGGCGGACGCAGCTCGACTCGAAGCGCGGGTAAACGCCGTGCACGAGCAGGGACGATCCCGGCGTCGACTCGAAACGGATCCGTTTGGGCGCCGCCTCCGCGGGAGGCGCCGTCCCGAGCAGGGTCCCCGCGGCGGTCACGGCGACGAGCAGGCGGCCCGCTGGGCGCATCCCTCGACGCTAGCAGGTCACAGGACCTTCTCGATCTCCGCCTCGAGCATCTCCTCGCTGATGGCCCCGGTGTGCTCGAAGGTGATCTCGCCGTCACGGTCGTACACGATGGTCACCGGCTGCCCGAGGTAGCCGAGGCCGTCGCGGATGGCGGCGTTCGGGTCGAAGATGCTCGGGTACGGCCAATCGAACTCCAGGATGAAGTCGCGGGCCGCCTGCCGTTCGTCGAGGATGTCGACGCCGAGGAACTGCACGCGTCCCTCGTGGGCCCGGGAGACCTTGGCCAGGGCGGGGGCCTCGGCCCGACACGGTGGGCACCACGCTCCCCAGATGTTGACGACAACGGGAGTGCCGCGGAGTTCCTCGAGGATGGCGTGGTACCTGGCCAGATCCACCTGGGGAAGGGCCAGGCGGTCTTTCGGCAGCGCCGCCACGCGCGGGGCGGGCTCCTTCTCGACGGTGGCCGGCCCGGCGCAGGCGGCAAGGGCGAGCGCGAGAACGAGTGCGGATCGCATCGCTGTCACGGTACACCGGGCCGGTAGAATCCGAGCCAGGCCGCCGAACGGGATCCGGATGCCAGCCACCCTCGATGCCCGAACCCTCCGGGATGCCATGTCCCGGTACTTCGAGGCGCTCAGCGTCCATCGCGAGGAGATCGACTCCCTCAACGTGTTTCCGGTGCCCGATGGCGATACCGGCACCAACATGCTGCTCACCCAGCAGGCCGTCGAGGAGGCGCTGCGCGAGCTCGACGGGGCCGCGCTGCCCGAGGTCGCCGATGCGATCTCCCGGGCGGCGCTGCTCGGCGCACGGGGGAATTCCGGCGTCATCCTCTCCCAGGTCCTGCGGGGCATGTGCGAGCGCCTGTCCGCGAAGGAGGATCCCGGGGCGGTCGACCTGGCCGAGGCGCTAGCCGACGCCGACGAAGAGGCCCGCCGGGCCGTCGGCACCCCGCTGGAGGGCACGATGCTCACCGTGATTCGCGATGCGGCCGAGGCGGCGCGGGACACGCTGGCCGAGGACGAGTCCTGCGAGGTGGTCGCTCGCGCGGCTCTGCACGCGGCCACAGCCTCGTTGGAGCGAACCAGGGACCAGCTGCGCGCCCTGACCAAGGCCGGCGTCGTCGACGCCGGCGGGAAGGGGGTCGTCCTGCTCCTCGATGCCCTTGCGTCCGCGCTCGACGGCGGCGATCTCAGCGTGGCGGTGGGGCCGCTGGGGCCGGTCGGCGTCCGAGCGGGGGAGGAGCCGTTCCGGGACACCGTCGGCATCGGCTACGGCTTCGAGGTCATGTACCTCCTGGAGAGCGACGACGGCAGCGTCGGGGCGTTGCGGGAGCGGCTGGCCGCCATCGGCGACTCGCTCGTCGTCGTGGGCGGGGGCGGCCTGTACAACGTGCACGTGCACACGAATGAGCCGGGGACGGCTGTGGAGATCGGGATCGATGCCGGCCGGCCTCGCCAGATCCGGGTGGCGTCGCTGACCGATCAGGTCGAGGAGGCCTGCCTGGCCGGGCAGGCCAGGGCGGTCCGCATCGGCGACGAGCGCACCGGGGCGCGCTCCGTGATCGCCGTCGCCGAAGGGGATGGATTCGCGGCGGTGTTCCGCTCCCTCGGGGCGACCGTCGTGGCCGGCGGTCCCGGCAACAACCCGTCGGTCGGGGAGCTGGTCGGGGCCATCGACGAGGCGGCCGGTGAGACGGTGCTGCTCCTCCCGAACCATCGCAACGTGCTGCCCGCCGCGGAGGCCGCGGCCCGTGAGAGCACCAAGGACGTCGTCGTCTACGGGACGCCGTCCATGGCCCACGGCGTCGCTGTGCTCGCCGCGTACGTGCCGGAGCTCGGGCAGGCCGACAACCACCCGACGCTGGACGAGCGGCTCCGTTCCGCCGCATCCGGGGCGGTGGCCCGCGCCGAGCGGGACGCGGAGACGGAGGCGGGAGGGGTTCGGGCCGGCGACTGGCTCGCCCTGGCCTACGAGGTGGCCGGGGCAGGGGAGCGGGTGGTCTCGGTGGGAGGCGACGTGGCCGAGGTGGCCACCGACCTGGTGGGGGCGCTCCTGGCGGGGACGCCGGAGGGAGAGCTCCTCTCCGTCTACACGGGCGCCGGCGCCGGCGAGGAGGAGGCGGCCCGCATCGAGGCCGCCCTCCGGGAGGCCGTTCCGAACCTCGAGATCGAGGTGCAGGCCGGCGGCCAGCCGCGGTTCCCGTACGTGGTCGGGTTGGAGTGACGGGCCTCTCGCTGGACTCGCCGATCGAGGGCCTCGGCGCCGGTTGGGCGCGCCGCTCGCTGCCGGCGCTGCGGTCGCTGGGGATCGAAACCGTCGAGGATCTGCTCCACCACTACCCGCGCCGGTACATCGACCGCTCCAACGTGACCAAGATCGGGCAGCTTCGCATCAACCAGGAGGCGACGTTCATCGGGACCGTGCGCAAGGTCAAGCTCGCCTACACGCGGCACCGCAAGCCGATGGTCACCGTCACCGTCTGGGACGGCTCGTACATCTACCTGTCCTGGTTCAACCAGGCCTGGCCGGCCCGGCGGTTCCGCGAGGGACAGGAGATCGCGGTCAGCGGGAAGGTGGGGGCGTTCCGTGGCAGCCTGCGGGTCCAGAACCCGGCCGTCGAGGTGCTGAAGGGCGGAGAGGCCGACCACGTGCACACCGGGCGCATCGTGCCCGTGCATCCGGCCACTGAGGGGACGTCGACGGGCGTCATTCGGCGGCTGGTGCACGACGCCCTGCGACGCATCGACGAGATCCCTGATCCGATCCCGACCGAGCTCCTGGAACGGCACGCGCTGTCGCCGCTCGACTCGTCGCTTCGCGACGTCCATTTCCCGGAGGAGGATGCGGCCTGGCGGCGGGCCCTGGATCGGCTGAAGTTCGACGAGCTCTTCTTCCTGGAGCTGGGGGTGGCCTTCCGCAAGCATCGCGTCGAGGCGGAGACCGAAGGCATCGCCCACGATCTGTCGCCCGGCGTCGCCGATCGGTTCGTGGAGGCGCTGCCTTTCGAGCCGACCGATGCGCAGCGCAGGGCAATCGCCGAGGTGGCCGAGGACATGGCCGCGTCGAAGCCAATGAACCGGCTGCTGCAGGGCGACGTGGGCTCCGGCAAGACCGTCGTGGCCCTGTACGCGTGTCTCGTCGCCGTGCAGTCGGGCCACCAGGCCGCAATCATGGCCCCTACCGAGGTGCTGGCCCAGCAGCATGGCCGCACGGTGTTCTCCCTGCTGGCGCCGGTAGGTGTGCGCGCCGTGGGGCCGGCGGACGCCAGGGAGCAGGCCGACCTGTTCTCCGACGGGGGGAGCGGACCCGGACCGTCGGTGGCGCTACTGACCGCATCGGTCACGGGGAAGGAGCGGGAGCGGATCTACGCGGCCGTCACCGACGGGGAGGTCGACATCCTGGTTGGCACCCATGCGCTGGTCCAGGAAGCCGTCGAGTTCGCGGACCTGTCGCTGGCCGTCGTCGACGAGCAGCATCGCTTCGGCCTGCACCAGCGGATCGCGTTGAAGGAGAAGGGGGCCCAGCCCGACGTCCTCATCATGACGGCGACGCCGATCCCGCGAACGCTGGCCCTGACGTACTACGGGGACCTCGACGTCTCGATCCTCGACGAGATGCCGGCCGGACGACAGCCCGTCACGACCACGGCCGCGCGCACCGCGCAGGAGCGACGCCAGGCCTACGACCTGGTTCGGCGGCAGGTCCAGGCCGGCCGGCAGGCCTTCGTCGTCACCGCGGCCATCGACGAGGGGAACCGGCTGGAGGTGAAGGCCGCCGAGACCGAGGCGAAACGGCTGGCCGAGGAGGTCTTCCCCGACCTCCGCGTGGCGCTGCTCCATGGCCGGATGCGCCCGAAGGAGAAGGATCGGGTCATGGAGTCGTTCCGCGCCGGCGAGAAGGACCTGTTGATCTCGACGACCGTGATCGAGGTCGGCGTCGACGTCCCGAACGCGACCGTCATGCTCGTCGAGAACGCCGAACGGTTCGGGCTGGCTCAGCTGCATCAGCTGCGGGGCCGGATCGGTCGCGGCGAGCACGCATCCCACTGCATCCTGTTCGACGCCTCCGACCCCGACAACGAGGACGCGCGAGCCCGCATCGAGGCCATGATTTCCACGACCGACGGCTTCGTCCTGGCCGACGAGGATCTGCGGCTCCGCGGAGAAGGGACCTTGTTCGACATCAAGCAATCGGGATTGCCCGACCTGAAGCTGGCCAAGCTGGCCCACGACTCCGATCTCGTCGCCCGGGCTCGCCGCGACGCCTTCGGCCTGATCGACGAGGACCCCGACCTCGAGCGGCATCCCGACCTGCGGGCCGAGATGGAGCGCCGCTTCGCCGACTCGATCGACTGGCTGTTCCACTCGTGACCGATCCGGAGCGATCTCGCTTTCTAAGTCGCAGGCTGTTGGTGTATCCCTGTTAACTTCTTCCGCTCAAGGCGGCGCGCCATACTGTGGTTATGAAGCGCCGTCGGATCTTTCCTCGCTTCTACGAGTGGCTGTCGCGAGCCGAGGACAAGCTGATCCAGAAGTACCGGACCGAGGTGGCCGGCGGGGCGCACGGACGCGTGCTGGAGCTCGGCGCCGGGAACGGCATGAACTTCGCCCACTATCCCGCCGGCACGACGGTCGTCGCAGTCGAGCCGCAGCCGGGCATGCTCCGGCGGGCGCGGCAGCGAGCGGCGATACCCACCGGGCACCAGGTCCACCTCGTTGCCGCCACGGCGGAGGCGCCGCCGTTCCGCGACGGCGTCTTCGACACCGCCGTCCTCAGCCTGGTCATGTGCTCGGTCACCGACCCCGCGCGGGTCGCCGCCGAGGTCGACCGGGTCTTGGCCACGGGCGGCGAGGTACGCCTCTTCGAGCACGTCCGGTCGCCCGATCCGGGCAGGGCCCGGTGGCAGGACCGGCTGAACCGCCCGTACGGCTGGTTCACCGGTGGCTGCAACATGAACCGCGACACGATCGCCACGCTGCGCCGGGCCGGCTTCGCCGTGCGGTTCCGCGACCTGGGGTACGGGCCCCGGCTCGCCCCGCACGTCCTCGGCGTGGCCCGCCGACCGTGAGGGTGATCGCCGGCATCGCCAAGGGGGTCCGGCTGGCTCGCCCGGCCGGAGGGACCCGTCCCGTCTCTGACCGGGCCCGAGAAGGAGTGTTCTCCAGCCTGGCCACCCTGGTCGAGGGGGCCCGATGCCTGGACCTGTTCGCCGGGACGGGGGCCATGGGGATCGAGGCCCTGTCGCGGGGGGCGGCGTCCTGCACGTTCGTGGATTCCTCGGCCGCCGCCGTCCGGGTGATCAACGAGAACCTCCGGCGGACCAAGCTCGACGGGACCGTCCTCCGCGCCGAGGCGGCCCGCTTCCTGGCCCGCGACCAGGGTGCCTTCGACCTGGTCTTCCTCGATCCGCCGTACGACATCCCGGCCGCAGCGCTGAGCGAGATCCTGGCTGCCCTCCCCTCCCACCTCGACGGAGATGCCCGGTTTGTCCTCACTCGTTCGGCCCGGGGTTCCACGGATGTAGTTCCTGTAGACTTCCTGATCGAACGGCGTCTCAGCTACGGAGACACGCTCGTCCTCGTCTGTCGGGAGGATCGGTGAGCCTTGTCGCCCTGTGTCCGGGGACGTTCGATCCGGTCACGAACGGGCACCTCGACATCGTTGAGCGCTCGGCCCGGCTGTTCGACCGTGTCATCGTGGCCGTGGTCGAGAACCCGGCGAAGGAGCCCCTGTTCAGCGTGGAGGAACGGGTGACGATGCTGAAGGCCGCGGTGGGAGCCATCGAGGGGGTGGAGGTGGACTCGTTCTCCGGCCTGCTGGTCGAGTACGCCGGTCGGAAGGGAACCAACGTGATCGTGAAGGGCCTGCGGGCGGTGAGCGACTTCGACTACGAGCTGCAGATGGCACAGATGAACCACCACCTCACGGGCGTGGACACGTGCTTCATCCCGACCAGCCCCAACTGGTCGTACCTGTCCTCGTCCCTGGTCAAGGAGGTGGCCCGGCTGGGCGGCGACGTGGCCAGCCTGGTGCCCGAGCACGTCCACCGGGCCCTGAAGGAGAAGCTCGGCTGATGGACGGCGCGATGAACGAACGTCAGTGGGAGCGCGCGACATTGGAGCGTGACTGATGGACATCGCCTCTCGCATCCGCCAGCTCGAGGAGCTGATCCACGAGGCCAAGTCGATGCCGCTGTCGGCCTCGGTCCTCATCAATCGGGACGAGGTCCTGGAGCTCGTCGACGGGATGAAGAAGACGCTTCCCGACGAGGTCCGCCAGGCCCGCTGGGTGGTGAAGGATCGCGAGGAGCTGCTGGCCAAGGCGCGCCGCGATGCCGAGGGCGTGATCGAAGAGGCCAGCCGCGAGCGGGACCGGCTCGTCGCCGAGCAGGAGGTCGTCTCCGAGGCGGTGCGCGAGGCCGACCGGATCCTCACGGAGGCCCGCGGCCAGGCCCGGCAGATGAACCTGGAATCCGAGGACTACGCCGACGCCAAGCTGGCCGCGTTCGAAGCCACGGTGAGCCAGTTCCGCGACCAGCTCATCGAGGCGTTCACCGACCTCACCGAGCGGCTCTCCCGGGCCCTCGACGTCGTCCAGCGCGGCCGGGAACGGCTGCACGGAGGGACGATCGCCGAAGAGCATCTCGGCGTCGAGGAGCTCATCGAGGAAGTGGAGGAGGAGGAGGAGTGAGGGTGGACCCCGTGGACGTTCGCGACATCGTCGACCGCCCCGGCAGCTCGCGCGAGGTGCACCTCGAGGAGGGCATCGAAGGCCTGGCCACCGAGCTGGCCGCCGTCCCCGCCGAGGCGCCGGTGCGCATCGACGTCCTGCTGGAGAGCATCGTGGAGGGCATCCTCGTGTCCGGCCCGGTCTCCGGCACCGTGACGTACCGATGCGCCCGCTGCCTCACCGACTTCACCGACCGGTTCGAGGTCGAGGTGACCGAGCTGTTCACGCGGAGCGCCCAGGACGACGAAGGCGAGGAGTACCCGATCGCCGAGGGCGTCATCGACCTCGAGCCGATGGTGCGCGACGCCGTGCTCCTGTCGCTGCCCTTCTCGCCGCTGTGCCGGCCGGACT
>DASQUI010000031.1:0-7120 GCA_035641375.1 Actinomycetota bacterium | reverse complement strand
GACGAGGAGCGGCTCAACGACCTCAACCGCCGGGTCGGTGAGGCCATCCTGGACGACGGCCGCGTGTACGTGGGCACGACCTCCTACGACGGCAAGGTCGCCTTCCGTCCGGCCATCGTCAACTGGCGGACCCGCCAGGAGGACGTCGACCTCCTGGTCGACACGGTCCGCGACCTCGGGTCAAGGCTGTCCGGCTAGGCGAGGCCGGTGATGCCCCGCCATGCAAGGCGTACCAGCGTTTCGATCGTCTGGTCGCGCTCGGCCTTGGAGCGCCCGATGCCTTGCTGGGCCACGGTCTCGGTCATGCCGATCAGCGCCTGGGCGACGATCTCAGCCTCGTCCCGCGGCACCCTGCCCTTCGACTCACGGGCGATCACGTCGGCGACCTCGGACATGACCCCGTCGCGGAACGTGGCGATCATGTCGCGGAACTCCCGCTCGGCGCCGATGGCCTCCTGCATCAGCAGCTGGAACCCCTCCGCGTGCTCATCGACGAAGCTGACGTAGGCCCCGATGGAGCCGCGGATCCGCTCGCGGTTGCCGGTCGAGTCCTGGAGGGCGGAGTGAACGCGCTCGCGGAGCTCGCTGAGATCGGCCTCGAGGAGAGCCAGGTAGAGCTCCCGCTTGGACGGGAAGTGGTCGTACAGGATGGGCTTGGTGATGCCGGCCTCGGCGGCGACGTCGTCCATTGTCACGCCGTGGTAGCCGTCTCGGGCGAAGACCGATCGCGCCACGGTCAGGAGCTGGGCCCGGCGCTCCGGTCCGCGCATCCGCTTCTTTGTGGTGGCCATCCCCCTCCTCGTTGCCATCGATGCTACTGCATGGTAACCTACCGAGTGGTAGGATAGGATCCGTCACCAGCCATTCTGACAGGAGGAACGATGGATTTCCGACTGACCGAGGAGCTCTCGACCCTCCAGAAGTGGGCCCACGAGTTCTCCGAGAAAGAGATCCGCCCGGTCGCTGCCGACTACGACGAGAGCGAGGATTTCCCGTGGCCGGTCGTGAAGAAGGCGGCCGAGGTCGGCCTGTACTCGCTGGAGTTCTATACCGAGACCGTGGTGCAGGATCCGACCGGTCTGGCCCTTCCCATCGTGGCCGAGGAGTTGTGTTGGGGCTGTTCGGGCATCGCCCTGGCGATCGTGGGCACGGGGCTGCCGCTCGCCGCCCTCGTGAACTCGGGCACGCCCGAGCAGCTGGTGCAGTGGGCACCGCAGATGTTCGGGACGCCCGATGACCCGCAGGTCGGCGCGTTCTGCGTGACCGAGCCGAACGCCGGCTCCGACGTCTCGGCCCTGCGCACCACCGCCAAGCGTGATGGCGACGAGTGGGTGCTGAACGGACAGAAGGTGTTCATCACCAACGGCGGCATCGCCAACATCCACATCGTCGTGGCCACGGTCGATCCGGAGCTCGGTCATCGCGGCCAGGCCGCCTTCGTCGTTCCCAAGGTTGACGGCATCCGCCAGGGCAAGAAGGAGAAGAAGCTCGGCATCCGCGCGTCCCACACCGCCGAGGTGCTCCTGGAGGACTGCCGCATCCCCCTCGAGAACGTCCTCGGCGGGATGGAGAAGCTCGAGGCTCGTCTGGAGCGTGCCCGTCAGAAACAGAACACGAGGACCTCGCACGCGCTGAAGACGTTCGAGATGACGCGTCCTCTCGTCGCCGCATCGGCGGTCGGCGTGGCCCGGGCCGCCCTGGAGTACGCCACCGACTACGCTCGGGAGCGGACGCAGTTCGACCGTCCGATCATCGACAACCAGGCCATCGCGTTCAAGCTCGCCGACATGGCCGTCGAGATCGACGCCGCCCGGCTCCTCACCTGGCGGGCCGCGTGGATGGCCAAGAGCGGCAACGAGTTCGCCCGGGCCGAGGGCTCGATGTCGAAGCTGAAGGCCAGCGAGGTGGCGGTCTCCGCCACCGAGCAGGCCATCCAGGTGCTCGGGGGGTACGGCTACATCAAGGACTTCCCGGTGGAGAAGTGGTACCGGGACGCCAAGATCTTCACGCTGTTCGAGGGGACGAGCGAGATCCAGCGGGTCGTGATCAGCCGGGCCGTGGCCCGGCTCTGATCACTTCCAGTTCTTGCCGTCGCGCGAGTCGACGCCCCAGACCCATGCGGCCGCGCCGAGCAGCGCCATACCGCCGGCCAGGACGAGCAATCCCCAGCCCGGGCTGAGCCGCAGGGCGATGGAGACGATCGAGAACACGGCGAGGATGCCGAAGGCCAGCCCGCCGAGGGAGAGCCCCTGCCGTTTCGTCGGTGCGCGCTTCATCCCCATCCCTCCGATGTCATCTTACGACGCTCGCCAGGCAGACGGGCTCGCCCCTGCTGGTAGGCTCGCGGCGACGTGCTCACGTGCCGCCTGTACCGTGACGGGAACCTGGTCGAGGACGGCTTCGATCCGGCCCGCATCTCCGACCTGCTCCCCGATGCCGGAAATCTGGTGTGGCTGGACCTCTCTGAGCCCAGCGAGCAGGAATTGGCCACGATCGAAGAGGAGTTCTCGCTCCATCCCCTGGTCATCGAAGACACCCGGCATCGCAACCAGCGTCCCAAGATCGAGTCCTACGGGCGGTACTTCTTCCTCGTCCTCCATGGGTTCGGGTTCCGCGACGAGGAGCTCCAGAGCTCTGAGGTGCACGCCTTCGTCGGATCCAACTACCTGGTCACGCTCCGGTACCCACCCGCCTACGACCTCGACCCCGTGGTGCGGTGGTGGGAGCGCCACCCGGAGATGGCTCGCCAGGGAGGTGGCTTCCTCCTCTACGCCCTGCTCGATCACGTCGTCGACGGGTACTTCGACGTGGTGGAGCGGTTCGAGGATCGCTCCGAGGATATCGAGGACGTCGTCTTCTCCGAAGAGCCGCATGGCGACGTCCAGCAGATGATCTTCGGTCTCAAGAAGCAGATCATCGCGTTCCGCCGCCTGGTCATGCCCCTTCGCGAGGTCCTCAGCCTGCTTCAGTCCGAGTCCCGCGTGGTCACCGCACCCCTGCAGCCCTACTATCGCGACGTCGCCGACCACGTCATCCGGACGCTCGAGTTCATCGACAACGTCCGGGAGCTGCTGACCACCGCGCTGGAGGCGCACCTCTCCCAGGTCAGCAACCGCCTCAACGACGTGATGAAGAAGCTGACGTCGTGGGCGGGGATCATCCTCGTCCCCACCCTCATCGCCGGCGTCTACGGGATGAACTTCCGCCACATGCCCGAGCTGGGATGGCTGGCCGGCTACCCGTTCGCTCTGGGCCTGATGGCGCTTTCCGGCGGGCTGCTGTACCTGTCGTTCAAGCGCCGGGGATGGCTGTAGCGTCCAGCCCCGGCGCTCGAGGCCTCACGGCCGGCGCAGCCGGGCGATCCTGATGTCGATGACGCCGGCCAGCGGAGCCAGCCGGCTCCCTGAGGGAGTCTCAGGAACGGGGGGCGACCGGTTCGAGGCGTTCCCGGCGCGGCGGTCGAGGTGCTCAGGCCGGAGTACGATGAAGACGTGCCTCAGAAGATCCTGCTTGCTGCCCCTCGTGGCTACTGCGCCGGCGTCGATCGCGCCGTCGACGTGGTGGAGCGGGCCCTGCGCATCTACGGCCCCCCCGTGTACGTCCGGAAGCAGATCGTGCACAACATCCATGTCGTGCGCGATCTCGAGCGGAAGGGTGCGATCTTCGTCGAGGAGGAGACCGAGGTTCCGGAGGGAGCCACGGTGGTGCTCTCGGCCCACGGCGTCGCCCCCGAGGTCTACGCCAACTCCGAGCGCCGCCGGCTGACCGTGATCGACGCGACGTGCCCGCTGGTGACCAAGGTCCACCTGGAGGCCCGCCGGTTCGCGGCCGAGGAGGCCACCATCCTGCTCATCGGCCACGAGGGTCACGAGGAGGTCGTCGGGACCAGCGGGGAGGCCCCGGCGCACATCCGGCTGGTCGGAACTCCCGACGAGGCCCGGACGGTGGAGGTTCCCGACCCCGACAACGTCACGTACCTCTCCCAGACCACCCTTTCGGTCGACGAGACCAACGATGTCATCGACGTCCTCCGCGAGCGGTTCCCCTCGATCCGCGGGCCCCACCGCGACGACATCTGCTACGCCACCCAGAACCGCCAGGAGGCGGTGAAGGCGCTGGCCGAGCAGGCCGACGTTGTGCTGGTCATCGGCTCGGACAATTCATCCAATTCCAACCGGCTCGTCGAGGTGTCGAGATCGCTGGGCACCGCCGCTCACCTCATCGACGACGACACCGAGATCGATCCGGCGTGGGTCGCCGAGGCCGACGTCGTCGGCGTCACCAGCGGGGCCTCCGCCCCCGAATGGCTGGTCGAGCGGGTCGTCGCCCACGTGCGGGAGCTGGGGGCCACGGAGGTCGAGGAGCTCCGGGTGCGCGACGAGCACATGGTGTTCGGCCTTCCACCGGGGGTCCGCGAGACCGACGAGCGCCGCCTCCGCACCGCAGCGACGCCGTCGGGCGCCTGAGCGGCGCTACGTTCTCGCGGTGGTGCTGGGGCGGACCAGCATCTCCAGCCCGGGGATGCCCTCCTCCGGACCGATGCATATGACGCGATCGCCCTCCCGCAGCTCGAGGAGCGGGCGGGGGCGGTAGATCCACCGGCGTCCTCGCTGGACGGCCAGGGCCAGCATCCCGGTCTCGGTCTCCAGGGACAGCTGCTTCAGCGTCTTCCCCACGGCGGGGGCGCCGGGCTCGACCAGGGCCTCGACGGCGACCTCCTCGCTGGCCTGAAGGGCGGCGGCCACCACGGGATGCAGCTCCTCCCCCCGTTCGACGAGCCGCGTCATGTCTCGGGCGGCATCGAAGATGACCTCGGTGGCATAGCCGAGCCGCAGGAGCCCGCGCAGCTCGTCGGGATTCCTCGCCTCCGGCGAGGCCCGCAGCACCCAGGACTCCAGCTCGTCGTGCAGCATGTCGCTCCGAGCCTCCAGCGTGGCCACCTCGGCGGCCAGCGCGGGCTCACCGAGCAGCAGCGACGAGTACGCCAGGCCCACGGCGACCTCAGCCGAGTTCTTCATCTCCACGAGGATGTCGACGGCGCGGTCGAGCTCGGTCAGCGGCATCGACTCCGTCTCCGGCGGCATCGGCAGCGCCGGGGCCCCGGCCACCTGGCGAAGCAGGTTCACACCCTCCTCCGGGCCCTGGTACAGCAGGACGTCGCCGTCGGACACCACGCTCTCGGGTCCCGGGTCGAACTCCCACTCCGTTCCCCGGCGGACGGCGATGAGCCACATCCCCGTCTCGGTGGGCAGCGTGAGCTGTCGCAGGGTCCGTCCCACCGCCTCGGCGTCCTCCCGGACCTTCACCCGACCGACGATCTCGTCCGCATGGCGCAGGTCCGCGCGGAGGGCATCGGGGAGCCCGAGCCTGGCGGTGACCACCCGGGCGATGTCGGCGGCGGCGTCGCCGATCTTCTCGACCGCCCCGGCGATGTGGAGGACACCGCCCATCCCCTCGGCGTCCTCGGGGCTGCGGGCGGCCAGCATCGAGATCCACTGGAGGTCGGCGAGATAGCCGTCCATCATCTCCTCGAGCCGGTCGACCTCTTCGGCCAGATCCTCGTCGTTGAAGAAGACGGCGGCATAGGCCAGGTCGACCATGAGCTCGGAGGTGTCCTTGGACTCCGCCAGGAGGTCCTTGACGTTCTTGCGGGGTTGGTCGTCCATCGCTTTGGGCTCCTGAGTATAGGTCACCCCACTCCGAAGACGACCAGGGCCAGGCCGAGCGAGACCACGCCCAGGAAGTCCATCGAGCTGGTGATGATGGGGATGCCGAAGTCGTCGGGATCGAGGCCCATCCGGAAGCTGGACGTGGCCGCGTAGTAGGCGACGAGGACGGCGAACGCGGTGGCGATGAGCCCCCCGAGGAGGCTGATCCCCACGAGCTCCAGGGCTCCCGGGCTGGCCAGCCCGAACAGACGGGCCACGATGTCGGCGGCGATGCCGACCATCGCGAACAGCCACACCGCGAACAGGAACACGATCGACATGTCGAGCAGCGCCGCCGATTCCGGCCGCCCCCGCGGGGTGAGGGCACCGAGGTGCAGCTTGGAGGCCAGGCGGGAGGAGAGGATGCCGCCGAGGGCGCCGGCGTCGGCCAGGAACGGGGGGATCAGGACGAGAAGCGCCGGGAAGGCCACGAACTGCTGAAGGCGAGTCTCGACGACCAGGCCGGCGAAGACGTCGATGGCCCCGGCCACGGTGAGCAGTACCAGCCCCTGTCGGACGATGCGCCGCGTCGTGGAGAGGTCGGTGACGGCGCCCCAGATGGCGAAGGCCACGGCGACGGCGACGGCCACCGCGGCGACGAACGCGGTCACGTACGGGATGCCGACGACGAGGGTGGCCACGACGAGCGCCGGCAGCGTCACCATGTCGCCCACCGCGGTGACGAGCGGCGCGGCCACGCTGTCGAGGTCCCATCCGCGCCGGAACGCCCGGATCGACACCGCGACCGTGAAGACGCCGACGACGATGCTCGACAGCAGGCCTCCCAGCAGCGAGATCACGATGAGATCGACGACGGAGATGCTGCGCACACCGAACGCCACCGAGAACATCTTGGCCACGACGCCGAGCAGCGCCGAGATGGCGAACGACAGCACCACGGCGGCCAGTGCTTTCTGGGCGAGGACACCCTGGCGGCGCCGGTGCGTCTCGAACAGACCGGCGTGGATCGAGGTGCCAAGCCGCGATGCGAGCGCCCCGAAGATGTTCCCGCGCATGCCGATCGCCGCGGGGACGAGGACCATGAGCCCCGGGAGGCGCTCCAGCGTGCCGGTGATCGAGCCGAGCGTCAGCCCGGCGATGAGGTTGCCCAGGGAGGCGACGACGAGGGCGACGAACCCCTGCCGGATCGTGCGCCGCTCCGCACGCCAGTAGGCGAACAGCACCCCGACCCGGCCACGCATCTCGGCACCACCATCGCTGGACCTCCCACGACCTGGGGCATTCTCCCCCGGCGCGACCGGGCCGCTCAAGCCGAGGCGAGTCGCTCGACTTCGGCGGCCAGGGCGAAGTCCTTCTCGGTGATGGCCTCCTCACTCCACGTGTGGAGCGCGATCCGGACCCGCCGCTCGTGGCACTCGATGTCGGGATGGTGGAACAGCCGCTCGGCCGGC
>DASQUI010000030.1:0-2129 GCA_035641375.1 Actinomycetota bacterium | reverse complement strand
CAAGATGGTCGTCGGCATGGCCAAGGCCCTGAAGAACCGGCCGGTCGACGACGACCAGGTAGCGGCGATGGCCGCCCGGGTCGAGGAGCGCTTGCGCCGCAAGGGCCCTCGGGTGACTTCCCAGGAGGTCGGGATCGAGGTGCTGGCGCAGCTGGCCCGGGTGGACCAGGTCGCCTACATGCGCTTCGCCAGCGTCTACAAGGACTTCCAGGAGATCACGGACTTCGAGCGGGAGCTGGGCCTGCTCCTGCAGAAGCGGGAGCCGGCCAAGGGCCGGTCCAGGACCCGCGGCTGAACCTCACGATCCCCGGAAAGTTCGCCATATCCACAGGGCCGTCCACAGCGCCTGTGCATGGCCGCCGTCGTCGCAGGTCACGCCCCTCCTCACGGGGAAGGATCTCGATCTCCCTGGGCCATCCACCACAACATGTTGTGGTGTGACCCCCCGGCTCTCCACAACATGTGGGAAGATGGAGGGGCGTTGGGGTTGACAGGCCCTCGAGCCCGGAGCAGAATCACAGGGCTGTAATCACACCGGCGTCGAACCTTCCCCACGGCACCGAAAGGGGGCAATGCGTTGGCCACGAAGGAGCGGCAGGTCCGCGCGGAGCGAGGTGGCCTCACCTTCAGGCGGCACGTCACGAAGGACGGCGTGCATCCGTTCGACGGGGTCGACTGGGAGGTCCGCGACGCGGTCATCCCGAACTTCAAGTCGGGCGGCAACGCCTTCGAGCAGCGGGGCGTGGAGTTCCCGAAGGGCTGGTCCCAGAACGCCACGAACATCGTGGCTCAGAAGTACTTCCGCGGCCCCCTCGACACTCCCCAGCGCGAGTCGAGCGTCCGGCAGCTGATCGGTCGGGTGGTCGACACGATCCGGGGGTGGGGCGCCAAGGATAGGTACTTCGACTCGGCCGACGACGAACGGGTCTTCGCCGAGGAGCTCACCCACCTGCTGGTCACCCAGAAGGCCGCGTTCAACTCGCCGGTGTGGTTCAACGTCGGCGTCCCCGACGTGCCGGCCCAGTGCAGCGCGTGCTTCATCCTGGCCGTGGACGACACGATGTCCTCCATCCTCAACTGGTACGTGGAGGAAGGGACGATCTTCAAGGGCGGGTCCGGCAGCGGCATCAACCTGTCGAGGATCCGTTCCTCCAAGGAGCCCCTGGGCGGCGGGGGCACGGCGAGTGGCCCGGTGTCCTTCATGCGCGGCGCCGACGCCAGCGCGGGCACGATCAAGTCGGGCGGCAAGACCCGCCGAGCCGCGAAGATGGTCGTGCTGAACGTCGACCATCCCGACCTGCGCGACTTCATCTGGTGCAAGGCGGTCGAGGAGCGCAAGGCCCGGGTCCTGCGCGACGCGGGCTTCGACATGGACCTCGACGGCAAGGACTCCCACTCGACCCAGTACCAGAACGCGAACAACTCGGTCCGGGTGACCGAGGAGTTCCTCCAGGCCTACCTCGACGACCGGGACTGGAAGCTGAAAGCCGTCCTCACCGGCGAGACCGTCGAGTCCGTCAGGGCCCGCGACCTCATGCGCGAGATCGCCCAGGCCGCGTGGGAGTGCGCCGACCCCGGCATGCAGTACGACACCACGATCAACGAGTGGCACACCTGCCCCGCCAGCGGCCGGATCAACGCCAGCAATCCGTGTTCGGAGTACATGCACCTCGACAACTCCGCTTGCAACCTCGCGTCGCTCAATCTCATGAAGTTCATCGACGACGCGGGGAACTTCGACGTCGCCGCGTTCAAGCACGCCGTGGAGATCGTGTTCACGGCCCAGGAGATCATCGTCGGCAACTCCGACTACCCGACCGAGAAGATCGGCCGCAACGCCGTGGCCTTCCGCCAGCTCGGCCTGGGGTACGCGAACCTCGGAGCGCTGCTCATGGCCCGGGGACTTCCGTACGACTCCGACGCCGGCCGGGCCTGGGCCGGGTCGATCACCGCGCTCATGACGGGCCACGCGTACGCCACCTCGGCGAAGATCGCCGAGCACATGGGACCGTTCGCGGGCTACGCGCCGAACGCGGACGCGATGCTGCGAGTGATGCGGAAGCACCGGGACTCCGCCGAGGAGATCGACGGCGATCTGGTGCCAGAGGTGCTGCTCTCCGCGGCCAAGA
>DASQUI010000029.1:0-4237 GCA_035641375.1 Actinomycetota bacterium | reverse complement strand
CGCCACGCTCGTATCCACCGAGACGACGCCGTCTTGTACGGAAACGGGGAAGCGATCCAGCCCGCGGGGGGCCGGACCGTCACGCCACTCGCCCGCGGTGTTGTACTTCGAGCCGTGGCACGGGCACTCGAACCACTGGCTCTGCTTGCAGAACGGGACCCGGCACCCCAGATGGACGCAGCGCTGGTACAGCGCCATCAGCCCCTCGGCGACGAAGGGCTGGTAGATCTCCGGAACTGGATCGTCGTACTTCACGAGATAGAAGCGACCGGCGCCGAAATAGAACGGCTCCTGATCCGCGTCGATCTGAGCCTTGATGTCCTCTGAGGAGAGGCCCACGTTGACGAGGGAACCGAACCCCCCGAGAAGGTTGGGCCACAGGAACGCCAGGCTGGCCAGCCCAAACTCCGCGCCGAACAGCGACAGCGAGGTGAGCAGCGAGCGCCGGACGAACTCGCGCCTCGATACCGGCTTGGGCGCCTTCTTCTCCTCCTCGGCTTCGGGGAACGGCTTCCCCTCCGCGGCCCCTTCCAGCGCCGACGCGGCGAACCGCGCGCGAACCAGCGAGGCCAAGAGCAGCAGAACGAACAGGCCGAACAGCGCGATGACGACGATGATGGCGAGCGTCCGGGCGGTCATAGGTCGAAGAATATCCCCTCGCTCCACGGCCACACGAAGTTCTGGCCGGGCCCGCGGAAGAACGAACCGATGATCGTCAGCGTCGCCCACAACATGACGAACAGCGTGAACAAGATGATGGCCATCTTGCGGTCGCCGGGTTTGTTGCTGGGGTTGCGGTCGACGTACGGCAGGGCGAAGAGAACGAGGAAGGCCACGCCGGGGATCGTCACGCCGGCGACCATCGGATGGAAGTACGCCAGCAGCTCCTGCAGCCCCAGGAAGTACCAGGGCGCCTTCGACGGGTTCGGTGTCAGGTTCGGGTTGGCCAGAGGCTGCAACGGAGCATTGACGAACGTAGAGAACACGATGAGCGCCGCGGTGACGATGAGCAGCGACAGCAGCTCCGACATCATCAGGTGGGGGAAGACGTTCACGCGATCGCCCTGGTCCCGCTCGACGCGCTGGACGCCTTCCGGCGGCACCAGCGCCAGGAGCCGGTGTTTGTCGGGGGCGCCGGGCTTCGCCGCGGGTGGCTTCCCAGTGGGCGCCGGGGCGGTCACCGGAGCGGCCGGCCCGGTGACGGCAACGGCGGCGGCCGCGGGAGCGGCCGCAGGAGCAGGCGGAGCAGCGGCGGCGGGAGCGGCGGGCGCTGCCGGGGCGCCCTCGGCCTCGGCCCCGGCGGCGGCGGGCGGGGGCGCGGCGGCCTCCTTCCCGTGCTCCTTGTTGTACTCGATCATGGCCTGGCGGCGGGCCCGTCCCTCGGCCACGCGGCGGGACACGCCCTGCCCGAGCAGCTCGTTCAGGACCCGCTCGAACGTCTCCTTGTTGACCTCTTCGGCGCGCTCGGCCATGGCTACAGGGGCCCCGAGATCCCTCCGTCCTTGCGGATCCGCCAGAAGTGGACCGCCAGGAAGATGGTCAGGATGAACGGCAGCGCCAGTACATGGAGCACGTACCACCGAAGCAGGGTCTCCGGCCCCACGATGACGCTACCGAGCAGCACGAAGTTCGCCTCCGGCGCCACCAACGGCACGTAGTTGCCGAAGCTGGTGCCGACGGTGATGGCCCACAACGCCAGTTGGTCCCACGGGAGCAGGTAGCCGGTGAACGCAAGGAGCAGGGTGAGCAGGAGCAGGATCACGCCGACCACCCAGTTGAACTCGCGAGGCGGCTTGTACGCCCCCGTGTAGAACACCCGGGTCATGTGCAGGAACACCGTGAACGTCATGAGGTGCGCCCCCCACCGGTGGATGTTGCGCACCATGTCACCGAAGAAGATCGAGGTGCGGAGGGCCTCGACGTCGGTGTACGCCTGCGCCGATCCGATGTCGGCGGAGGGGCGGTAGAAGAACATCAGAAAGATCCCGGTGACGGTCAGGAGGACGAACAGGAAGAAGGACAGCCCACCCAGGCAGAACGTGTACGTCAACTTCAGCCCATGCCGCTTCACCTTGACCGGGTGGAGGTGGTACAGGACGTTGTTCATCATGGCCAGCGCTCGGTCGCGCTGCGTGTCTTTGTAGCCCTTCCGGAAGATGGAGCCCGGCCGGAAGATCGACTTCCAGACCTCGGTGTCGCGGACCTTATCCAGGAGCTCCATCGGCGATGGAGGCCTGGGAAGCTTGAGCTTCATGCCTCCTCCGCCTTCTGCGACGCGGGGACGGCGGCCATCTGCCGGGGGCCCTCTGTCCCCTCGGGGAGGCGGGCGTAGTACAGGCAGTCGCTGGGGCAGCGCTCCACGCACACCGAACACCGCGTGCACGCGTTGTCGTCGACGACGAAGATCGCCAGGGCCTGGTTCACCTGGCTCCCCGTGGCCTCGTCGCCCGTCTGCTCGACGATCCCCGGGTCGAGCATGTAGATGCAGTTCCAGGGGCAGACGTCCTCGCAGGCCCGGCACAGGATGCAGGGGTCCGGGTCCAGCATGAGGTGCTTGGGCGACTTGACCCCTTCCTTCAGCCACCGGGGATCGACCGCCTCGACGACATAGTCGTCGTGGATCTCGACCTCGGTCTTCACGAACGGCATCTAGCGGTACCCCCCCGAGTAGCGTTCGGACTGCTTCTCCCCGCGGAGCCGGCGGCGCCATTTCTGCAGGAAGTATGCAGCGATGACGAAGATGCCCGCCCAGGTGAAGATCCAGCCGTTGACCACGATGTCGCGGATCGAGATCACGATCCTGTTGTCGGTCCCAAACGTGGAGTCGGAGAAGTAGAGCATCCACGACGGGATCACGGCCATCGTGGTGATCCCGATGAACGAGATGATCATGGCCGCCACGAAGGCCTTGGTCCACGTCCACTCCCACTCGCGGAGGAAGTCCTCCCCGCGGCGGATGAACGGGCGCAGGCGCCGTTCCAGACCCTTCGGGATCGGCAGCTTCACGTGATCCGGTCTCTCCTCTTCCCCTCAGCGCCGAATAATACCAGCGGCCCTTCGCCTCCGAATCCGGCGCTCCGGCGGGGGCTTGTGAAACCGTTCACAAGTCCCCCTGCAAATGATGCCGGGTGGCGGCTCGCTGCGCAACCGGGCCCGGATGCGACACTGGCGCTATGGACTTCGGCGCCGCCCTGGGGGCGTGGTGGGCCCCGGCCCTGGCCTTCGTCGCCGGGGTCGTCTCGTTCGCCTCGCCGTGCGTGCTGCCGCTGGTCCCCGGGTACCTCTCCTTCGTCTCGGGCGGGCGCCTTGCGGAGGAACGGCGGCCCGTCCTGCCCCTCGTCCTCTTCGTGCTCGGACTGGCCGTCGTGTTCACGGCGCTGGGGGCGTTCTCGCGCGTGTTCGTGCCCCTGTTCCGCTCCGAGACCGGGCAGCGGATAGCCGGCGTCGTGGTGCTGGGGATCGGGGTGTTTATGCTCCTGTACGCGTTTCGGGCCGGCGGGCCGGGACTGTATGCGGAGCGGCGCCCGCTCCTGGCACGGGTTCGGCCGGGGACGCTCGGAGCATTCCCTCTGGGGATGGCCTTCGCCACGGGGTGGACGCCGTGCGTGGGTCCGGTGCTGGCCGGGATCATCGGGCTGGCCGGCGCCCAGGGCGGCGGGGCATGGGGAGCGGTGCTCATGTTCGCCTACTCGCTCGGCCTGGGGCTGCCGTTCGTGCTGATCGGCCTGGGGCTGCGGCGGCTGCTCGGCGCGCTGGCGTTCGTGAAGCGGCACTACGGATGGTTCGCCGGGGTCGGCGGCGGGCTGCTCGTCGTCATCGGGGTCCTGCTCGTGCTGAACCTGTGGGTGCCGTTCCTGTCGCGGACAGGCCTGCTGCGGCTCGTGCGGGGGTTCACACCACCCATCTGAGGGCCCGAGGCTAGACTCGGGCCGCCATGGACCTCACCGCATCGCTGGTCGCCGTGTGGCGAACGCTCCGGTCGATGCGCATGGCCCTGATCCTCCTGCTGATCGTGTCGCTGGCCGCGGTGGCCGGATCTCTGGTGCCGCAGGTGATCAACTCGCCGGGTGCGGTGGGGTCGCTGTACCGGGAGCATCCGCTGCTCGCTCGCGTCTACGAGGTCACCGGGCTGTTCGACGTGTACGGCTCGTGGTGGTTCACGCTGGCCTACACGCTGCTGCTGATCTCGCTGGCCTCATGCCTCGGGCCGCGGACGCGGGCCCTGGTCCGGGCGCTG